>DATAGN010000018.1:0-4775 GCA_036263715.1 Ramlibacter sp. | reverse complement strand
TGAGCCCGCAGGCGAACCCCGACGCAAGCTACAGCATACGAGACAGCGAAGCGTCCAGATGTTCCGAAGGAACGCGCTTGAAGCCCGAGCGCGCAAAGCGCTGCAGCCGCCCGACGGTGAAAGCCGTCAGCACCGACGCGCGCACCTGCGCCTCCACCGTCGGCGTGGCGCCGTCGGCCGCGCGCAGGCACTGCTTCAGCGAGGCTTCGACCTTGTCGAAGAACTGGTTCATGCGCTGCTGCAGGCGCTCGTTCTCGAACACCAGCGCATCACCCACCATGACGCGGGTCATGCCGGGGTTCTTCTCGGCAAACTGGATCAGCATCCCGACGATGCGCCCCGCCTGCGCGGGCCCGGGGGGCTCGCGCTCGGTGATCTGGTTGATGAGGGTGAAGACGCTCTGCTCGATGAACTCGATGAGGCCCTCGAACATCTGGGCCTTGCTCGCGAAGTGGCGGTACAGGGCCGCTTCGCTCACCTCCAGCTTGGCCGCGAGGGCCGCCGTGGTGATCCGCTCGGCGCCGGGCTGCTCCAGCATGGTGGCCAGCGCCTGCAGGATCTGCACGCGCCGCTCGCCGGGCTTGGGCCGCTTGCGCACCACGGGTGCCGGGATGCCGGCGCCGGGGGTGGGTTCGGGGGACTCGAGCTCGGCGTGGGACATAGGTCTGGGTCAGCGGTTGCAAAAAGATTCTCGCATACCCAACCGTAGGTTCCCGACAACCCATCCATGGGTGGACGGCCCCCTGAGGAAGCCCCTTACGCGGGCAGCGGAAGTGTGACTTTCAAGCCACGGCCGGCGGCCCCAGCGGCCAGCTGGAGGTTGCTGCGGTGCACCCGGGCGATTTCCTCGGCGATTGCGAGCCCCAGGCCGTTGCCCTCGCCCTGCGTGCCCTGCACGCGGTAGAAGCGCTCCAGGATGCGCGGGCGCTCCGCCGGATCCACGCCGGGCCCGTCGTCCTCGACTTCGACGAAGGCGACGCTGCCGCGATAGCCGCAGCGGATGGTGACGCAGCCGCCTTCGAAGCAGTACTTCACCGCGTTGTCCACCAGGTTGGAGAGCAGCTCGCGCAGCAGCCACGCGTGGCCGGTCACCATCACCGCGTTGGCGTCGAGTCCCAGGTCGATGCGGCGCAGCGTGGCGGCATCGAGGTGCGCCTCCAGCGCGTCCTCGCACAGCGCCTTGAGGTCCACGCGCTGCTGCGGCTGCGAGTGCATGGTGCGCGCATCGGCACGCGAAAGCGCGAGCAATTGGTTGGCCAGTTGCGAGGTGCGCCGGGTCGCGCTGCGCAAGCGGTAGACCTGGTCCGTGGGCAGCCCCAGCGTGTCCTGTCCCGGCTGCGTGCTGGCGGCCTGCGCCCACGCTTCCACCTGCGACTGCAGGCCGGCGATGGGGGTGCGCAGCTGGTGCGCCGCGTCGGCGATGAAGCGCCGCTGGCTTTCTGCCTGCGCGTTCACCAGGCCGAAGAGGCGATTGAGCGAATCGACCAGCGGCCGGACTTCTTCCGGCGAGGCCTTCTCGTCGATCGCGCTCAGGTCTCGCGGCGAGCGCCGCTCCACCGCGTCCTTGAGCGACAACAGCGGCTTGAGCGCCTGCTCCACCGCCCAGCGCACCGCGAAGGCCGCCGCGGCGATCAGCAGCAGGTTGGGCAGCAGCACGCGCAGCAGCACCGAGTGCAGCCAGCGCTGGCGGGGATCGGAGCCGTCGCCCACCGCGATGACCACTTCGCCGATCACCGTCGGCTGCCGCTGGCTGACGATGCGCCAGGTGGCGCCGTTGTGCTCCTCGCTGTGGATCTGCGGCGTGGCATCCGGCGGCGGCAGTCCTGCGAGCCAGGCATCGCCCACCAGCACCTTGCCGTCGGCGTCGAGGATGGCGTAGCCGGCGGCGGTGCCCCGCTCCTTGAAGAATTCCTCCACCGCGGGCGCCAGCAGCAGCAGCGGGCTTTCGCCGGACTGGCCGATCACCGAGTCGGCGACCAGCGGGATCAGCGCCAGCAGCCGCTGGTCCTGCTGCGTCGCCACGTTGTCGGCGGAGCGGAACTCGAACCATGCGTTCAGGACGGCCAGCACCGTCAGCGGTGCGATCAGCATCACGAGCAGGCGGCGGCGCAGGCCCGAAGTGACGCCGGGCGCCTCGACGCGGCGCCGCACGCCGGGGGACGGTGGCAGGAAATAGAGCTTCACTCGGACTCGACGGGCCGCAGTTCCAGCCGGTAGCCGAAGCCGCGGATCGACCGCAGGGCCACGCCGTACGGTTCGAGCTTGCCGCGCAGGCGCGAGATGTAGACCTCCACCGCGTTGGGCGTGATCTCCTTGTCCCACCCCGTCAGGGCCTGCAGCAGCTTGTCCTTGCTGGCCGGCTTGGGCGCGTTGATCAGGAGGTACTCCATCACCGTCCACTCGCGCGGACCCAGCTCGATCGGCACCGAGGTGCCGTTGCGCTGTGCGCTCGCGCGGCGGTTGGCCGTATCCAGCTCGATCGGCCCGAAGCTCAGGACGGCGGAGGTCGCAGCCTGGGAGCGGCGCAGCAGCGCGCGCAGGCGCGCGAGCAGTTCCGGCAGCTCGAAGGGCTTGATCATGTAGTCGTCGGCGCCGAGGTCCAGGCCCTGCACGCGGTCCTGCAGCGCGTCGCGCGCGGTCAGGATCAGCACGGGCATGTGCTGGCTTGCCATCTCGGGGCGCCGCAGTCGACGCGTGAGTTCCAGGCCGTCCATGTTGGGCAGGCCGATGTCGATGATGGCGGCGTCGAACACTTCGCTGCGCAGCACCTCCTCGGCCCGCTCGCCGCTGCCGACCCAGTCGACCGCGTAGCCGGCGTTGGTGAGGCCCAGCTTGATGCCGCTGGCCACCATCACATCGTCTTCGACGAGAAGAAGGCGCATGTCTGTCTTTATTGCGAGCGGATCATCGTGCCGTACGCCTGGTCCGTGAGGATTTCCAGGAGCATGACGTGCGGCACGCGGCCATCGATGATGTGCACGGCGTTCACGCCCGCCTTGGCCGCATCCAGCGCTCCCGAGATCTTGGGCAGCATGCCGCCGGAGATGGTGCCATCGGCGAAGAGGGCGTCGATCTCCCTCGACGTCAGGTCGGTCAGGAGCTTGCCTTCCTTGTCCAGCACGCCAGGGGTGTTGGTCAGCAGCACCAGCTTTTCGGCCTGCAGGGTCGTCGCCAGCTTGCTGGCGACCACGTCCGCGTTGATGTTGTAGCTTTCGTTTTCATCGCCGAAGCCGATCGGGCTGATGACGGGGATGAAGTTGTCTTCCAGCAGCGCCTTCACCACGCCCGGCGAGATCTCGACGATGTCGCCGACCTGGCCTACGTCGTGTTCGACGTTGGGGTCCTTGTTGTCGATCATCTTCAGCTTGCGCGCGCGGATCAGGCCGCCATCGCGCCCGGTCAGGCCCACCGCCTGGCCGCCCGCCTTGTGGATGAAGCCGACGATGTCCTGCTGCACCTCGCCGGCCAGCACCCATTCGACCACTTCCATGGTCTCGGCATCGGTGACGCGCATGCCCTGGATGAACTCCCCCTTCTTGCCCAGGCGGTTGAGCGCCTGCTCGATCTGGGGGCCGCCGCCGTGCACCACCACCGGGTTGATGCCCACCAGCTTGAGCAGCACCACGTCCTCGGCGAAGTCGGCCTGCAGCTCGGGGTCCGTCATGGCGTTGCCGCCGTACTTGATCACCATGGTCTTGCCATGGAAGCGGCGGATGTAGGGCAGCGCCTGGGCCAGGATCTCGGCCTTGTCGCGGGGGGCGATGTGGGTGACGTCGTTCATGGGCTCGCTGGGGGTGCCACCAAATTGTGCCGTAAGCGGGGAACCGGCCGCTGCCGGTCTGTCTTCACTCCCTCTCCCGCTTGCGGGAGAGGGCGGGGGTGAGGGTCGCGGCCTGCCAACACCCTCACCCCTCTCCCTCTCCCGCAAGCGGGAGAGGGAGAGGGAGAGCCCTAAACCTTCCGCGCCTTCAGCCTCCTGCGCATCCACCGCTGCGCGCGAAACCGCACGATGCTGAAATAGCACCACACGTAGCTCACGATGAACAGCAGCGTGAACGCCATCAGCAGCGGCGTGCTGTACCAGAACAGGACCGCGGGCACCACCGTGAGGATGGTGAAGCCCCACAGGTACGGCGAGGTCCGGTTGTTGCGGATCAACATGCGGCGCACCTCGTCGTCGTGAAGCACCTGCCGCACCACGCGGCGGAAGATCAGCTGGTGGAAATGCAGGGCATCGGCCACGCCCGGCGACACGCCGCGCTTCCACTTGCGGTAGATCGAGAACACCGTCTCCCACACCGGGTAGATCAGCAGCAGCACCGGGAACCACGGGGAGACCTCGGCATGCCTCTGCACCATCAGCACCGCGACGATGGAGACGACCACGCCCCAGAGGTAGGCGCCGCCATCGCCGGCGAAGATCAGTCCGTGCGGGTAGTTCCACAGCAGGAAGCCGGCCGTCGTGCCGGCCAGCACGCACATGATGGCCGCCAGCTCGCGGTCGCCCACCTGCAGCGCGATGTAGGCCATGGCCAGCGAGACGATCAGCGCCACGATGCCGGCCAGGCCGTTGTACCCGTCGATGATGTTGAAGGCGTGCGGCATGCCCGCCACCGCCAGCACCGCGATGACCATGCCCGGCCAGGGCAGCATTTTCCAGACGTCGTCGACCCAGGGCAGCCCCAGGCGCGGGATCACCAGTTCGAACAGCAGCACGCCGAGCAGCGCGGCCAGGAAGGTGCTGACGAAACGCGAGCGCGCGTGGATCTTGTGCG
>DATAGN010000017.1:0-2296 GCA_036263715.1 Ramlibacter sp. | reverse complement strand
ATCACCCGCCCCATCGTGATGAAGCCATGGATCTGCCGCTCGAAGTTGACGAGGGTGGCCCGGTTGCCCGCTGCCGACAGCGCATGGGCGTACTGCAGCCCTTCATCCCGCAGCGGGTCGTAGCCGGCCGTCAGCACGAGGGCGGGCGGCAGCTTCGCATGGTCCTCGTGCAGCAGCGGCGAAGCCCGCCAGTCGAGGTCCTGTGCCTTGTCCGGGATGTAGTGGTCGTGGTAGTAGTCCATGCTCTCCTTCGTCAGGAGGTAGCCCTGGCCGTTCGTGGCGTGCGACGGCCATCCGCGGCGCTGGTCGGTCGCGGGATAGATCAACAGCTGGAAAGCGATCGGCAGGTCGCCGGCGTCGCGCGCGCTGAGCGCCACCACGGCGGCGAGGTTGCCGCCGGCGCTGTCGCCACCGACGGCCAGCCGTCCGGCGTCGACGTTCAACTCCGCTGCGTTGCCGCGCACCCAGCGCGTGGCCGCGAGCGCATCGTCCACCGCCGCGGGAAAACGGTGCTCCGGCCCGAGGCGGTAGTCCACGGCGACGACGGCGCAGCCGGATTGGTTGCACAGCTGCCGGCACAGCACGTCGTGCGTGTCGAGGTCGCCGATCACCCAGCCGCCCCCGTGGTAGTAGACGAGCACCGGCAGGACCGCCTGGGCATCCGAGCCGAGCGGACGGTAGCTGCGCAGCGGGATCGGGCCCGCGGGACCGCGCGCCTCGAGCTCGCGCACCGACGCGACCTCCGGGGAATCCGGCTGCGTGAAGGTGCGGCGCTGGCGGTAGAAGGCGCGTGCTTCGACGGGGGTGAGGGTGTGGGTCGGAGGAACCCCTTTCTCCTCCATCAACCGCAACAGCGCCTGGGCCTGGGGATGCAGCATGCTCGTCTCTCCTTGGGTGACCGCAGTTTAGCCAGCGCCGGTATGCTTGGCGCATGAAGCTGCACAACTACTTCCGCTCCTCGGCGTCGTTCCGCGTGCGCATCGCGCTCGAGCTCAAGGGCCTGGGCTACGAGTACCTGCCGGTGCACCTGGTGAAGGGCGAACACAGGCAGCAGCAGTACGCGGCGGTGTCCGCCTCCGGGCTGGTGCCCACGCTGGAGACCGATGACGGCCAGCTGCTCTCGCAATCCATGGCGATCATCGAGTACCTCGACGAGACGCATCCGCAGCCGCCGCTGCTGCCCGACGACGCCATCGGCCGTGCGCGCGTGCGCGCCCTCGCGCAGCTGGTCTCCTGCGAGATCCATCCCCTGAACAACCTGCGCGTGCTGAAGTACCTGGTGCGCGAGCTCAAGGTCGAGGAAGAAGCCAAGAACGCCTGGTACCGGCACTGGGTGCGGACCGGCCTGGAGATGTACGAGCGGGAACTGGCGCGGCTTCCGCCCGCCACCTACAGCTACGGCGACGCGCCGACGCTGGCGGACTGCTGCCTGGTGCCGCAGATCTTCAACGGGCAGCGCTTCAACGTGGATTTCAGCGGCGTGCCGCGCACCATGGCCGCTTTCGAAGCCTGCATGAAGCTGCCGGCGTTCCAGAAGGCGCAGCCTTCCAACTGCCCCGACAACGAGGCCTGACGTGATCACGCCGGACTGGCCGGTCCCGCCCGGCGTGCATGCCCGGTGCAGCACGCGCGGCGGCGGCGTTTCGGCGCCGCCTTACGACACCCTCAACCTCGGCGACCACGTGGGCGATGACGCTGCGAACGTCGCGGCCAATCGCGGGCTCTATGCCGATGCGCTGCAGGCACGCCCCGTCTTCCTCCAGCAGGTGCACGGGCGCGGCGTCGTGCAACTCTCGCACGCGACGGTGGATGGCACCGAAGCCGACGCGTGCTGGACCACGGAGCGCGGCCTGGCCTGCACCATGATGGTCGCGGACTGCCTGCCGGTGCTCCTGGCGGACCGCCGCGGCAGCGTCGTCGGTGCTGCGCATTGCGGCTGGCGCGGGCTGGCGGGCGAGCAGGGCGCGGGCGTTCTCGAAGCCTTGTGGAACGCGATGGCGCCGCATGCGGGGAATGCGTCCGGGATGGTGGCCTGGCTCGGCCCGTGCATCGGCCCGGAGGCCTTCGAGGTCGGCGCCGAGGTGCGCGCTGCCTTCGTCGAAGGCGATGCGCAAGCGGCGCGGTGTTTCCGTCCGCGCGGCGAAGGCAAGTTCCTCGCCGACCTGCCTGCGCTTGCGCGCCGCCGCCTGGCCGCGCTGGGAATCGGCAGCGTGCACGGCAACGACGGAAGCACGCAGTGGTGCACCGTCGCGAACGCGTCAAGGTTCTTTTCGCACCGGCGCGACCGCGTCAGCGG
>DATAGN010000016.1:0-1754 GCA_036263715.1 Ramlibacter sp. | reverse complement strand
TTTGTCGATATTGCCGGGCTGGTGGCCGGCGCCAGCAAGGGCGAGGGCCTGGGCAACCAGTTCCTGGCCCACATCCGCGAAACCGATGCCGTGGTGAACGTGGTGCGCTGCTTCGAGGATCCCAATGTGATCCACGTGGCGGGGCGGGTCGATCCGGTGTCGGACATCGAGGTGATCCAGACCGAGCTGTGCCTGGCCGACCTGGGCACGGTGGACAAGACGCTGGCGCGTTATTCGAAGGCCGCGAAGTCAGGCAACGACAAGGAAGCGGCCAAGATGGTTGCGCTTTTGCCGAAGGTGCAGGCCGCGCTGAACGAAGGGCGGCCCGTGCGCACGCTGCCGTTGACCGACGATGAAAAGGCGCTGCTCAAGCCGCTGTTCCTGATCACCGCCAAGCCGGCGATGTTCGTCGGCAACGTCGACGAAGGCGGCTTCGAGAACAACCCGCACCTGGACAAGCTCTCCGCCTATGCGGCCACGCAGAACGCGCCGGTGGTGGCTATCTGCGCCAAGATCGAGTCCGAGATCGCCGACATGGGCGAAGAGGACAAGAAGATGTTCCTGACCGAGATCGGCCAGGACGAGCCGGGGCTGAACCGCCTGATCCGCGCGGCCTTCACGCTGCTGGGGCTGCAGACCTACTTCACCGCGGGCGAAAAGGAAGTGCGCGCGTGGACGGTCGCCATCGGCGCCACCGCACCGCAGGCCGCCGGCGTGATCCACACCGACTTCGAGCGCGGTTTCATCCGCGCGCAGACGATCGCTTTCGACGACTACCTCGCCTACAAGGGCGAGCAGGGCGCCAAGGACGCGGGCCGCATGCGCAGCGAAGGCAAGGAATACATCGTCAAGGATGGCGATGTGATGAACTTCCTGTTCAACGTGTAGCGCACGTTGCGCGCCAGCGGCACCTCCTCCGGCTGGGGGATGCAGGCGTGGCACCCCTTGCGCCACTCTCCGGCGCAATGACCTGCTCAAGCGCAAACCCATGCACCGTCGGCTGATCGCGCAATGGCTGGCGGCCTGCGGCGCGTCCGTCTTCCTGCTGCTGGCCGGCTGCGCTGCCGCCGTGCTGTCCGTTCCCGCGCAACTCGGTCCGATCGGCGCCAGCGAGCCGGAACTCGTGGTGGCTTCCGACGTGCCCATCGCGCTCCCCACCGGCTACTCGCGCAAGGTGCCCGCCCGCAGCCAATGGCGTGCGGTCGGTACCCTGCCCGAAGGTGTCGTGTATCGCCCGGTGGGCACCGTCTTCGCCATCGAAGGCCGCGACGTACACGAGGCTTACCTCGTCCTGCGCGGCTTGCAGGTGCATGGCTTCTACCTGCCGGCGGAGAGCCGCTACTCGCCGCTGGCTTCACCCATTCCCTTACCTGTAGAAAAAGGAGCACAACGATGAGAAGGTCTTTCCTGAAGCTCGCAATGGTCGGCGCAGTCATGGCGCTGGCGGCTGGCTGCGCCACGGGCGTGAAGCACTCCGAAATGGCGAGCAGCATGCCCAGCGTGAAGCCCGGAGAGGGGCGCATCTATTTCTTCCGCTCGTCGTCGCCGGTAGGGGCCGCGGTGCAGCCGGACATCCGTCTTGGCGGGCAGGTCGTCGGCACGTCCAAGCCCGGCGGCTTCTTCTACGTCGATCGACCGGCCGGCAATTACGTCGCGAGCGCCAGCACCGAGACCGAGAAGAACTTGTCCTTCACCCTCGCGCCGGGGGAGACCAAGTACATCCGCTCTTCCGTCGGCTTCGGCCTCCTCGTCGG
>DATAGN010000015.1:0-3500 GCA_036263715.1 Ramlibacter sp. | reverse complement strand
GCCGCCCATGCGCTCGATCACCTTGCCGGCGAAGCCGCCGATGCGGAACTTCAGTCCGCGCAGGTCGGACGCACTCCGGATCTCCTGGCGCATCCACCCTCCCATCTGCGCGCCGGTGTTGCCGCAGGGGAAATTGACGATGCGGTACTGCGCATAGAACTCGCGCATCAGCTTCAGGCCGTTGCCCTCGAAGCTCCAGGCGCTCATCTGCCGGCTGTTCAGGCCAAACGGGATCGCGCCGCCGATGGCGAAGGTCTCGTCCTTGCCGAAGAAGTAATAGGGCGCGGTGTGCGCCGCTTCGACGGTGCCCTTCTGCACCCCGTCGACCACGCCGAACGCCGGCATGAGCTCGCCGGCGGCATGCACCGACACCTCGAAGCGGCCGGAGGAGAGCTGGCGCGCCTTCTGCGCGAACACTTCGGCCGCGCCGTAGATGGTGTCCAGGGACTTCGGGAAGCTGGAGGCGACGCGCCAGCGGACGGCGGGCTGCGCGTGCACGGCGGGAGCGGAAGCGGCAGCCAGCACCCCGGCGAGCCCGGCGCGCTTCAAGGCGGAACGGCGGTCCATCCCGCGATTGTCGCTGCCCAGGAAAAAGGCCCCTTGCGGGGCCTCTTGGAAGCTCTGGGTCCCCGCCTCCGCGGGGATGACGAGTCAGCCCAGTTTCTGCGCCTGCATGAAGCGATCGAAGCTGGCTTCGGTGAAGCGGAACCACAGGTTCTGCTCGGCGCGGAACTTGTTGTAGTCGGCGTAGATCTTGGCCCACTGCGGGTTCTTCTGGCCGATCTCGCCGTACACCGCCATGGCTTCCTTGAATGCGGCGTTCATCACGTCGTTCGAGAAGGCACGCAGCTTGGTCCCGGCGCCCACCAGCTGGCGCAGCGCAGTGGGGTTGCGAGCGTCGTAGCGTGCCTGCATCACGACGTGGGCATGGGCCGCGGCGTTTTCGACAATGGCCTTGTTCTCCGCCGACAGCGCATCGAACGCCTTCTGGTTGATGAAGAAGTCCAGCTGCGGACCGCCTTCCCACCAGCCGGGGTAGTAGTAGAAGGGAGCGACCTTGTTGAAGCCCAGCTTCAGGTCGTCGTACGGGCCCACCCACTCGGCCGCGTCGATGGTGCCCTTTTCCAGCGCCTGGTAGATCTCGCCGGCCGGGATGTTCTGCGGCACGCCGCCGAGGCGCTCGAGCACCTTGCCGGCAAAGCCGCCGATGCGCATCTTCAGGCCCTTCATGTCCGCCAGGGTCTTGATCTCCTTGCGGTACCAGCCACCCATCTGCGCGCCGGTGTTGCCGCCCGCGAAGTTGACGATGTTGTACTTGGCGTAGAACTCGCGCATCAGCTTCAGGCCGTTGCCCTCGTAGATCCACGCGGTCATCTGCCGGCTGTTCAGGCCGAAGGGAATGGCGGTGCCGAGCGCGAAGCACTCGTTCTTGCCGAAGAAGTAGTAGGGCGCGGTGTGCGCGGCTTCGACGGTGCCCTGCTGCACGCCATCGACCACGCCGAACGCCGGCATCAGTTCACCGGCGGCGTGCACCGAGATTTCGAACTTGCCGCCCGACATGGCCTTGACCTGCTGCGCGAAGACTTCGGCGGCGCCATAGATCGTGTCCAGCGACTTCGGGAAGCTGGAGGCCAGGCGCCAGCGGATGGCGGCCTGCGCATGCACGGCCGGGGCCATGCCGGCGGCGAGCACGCCCGCGATGCCAGCCTGCTTGATGAGGGAACGACGATCCATGGACCAACTCCTGATGTCAGAATTTCGGGTGAAGGGCAGAGGGCCGGTGCCAACTTTGGTGTCGGTCCGCGCGGCGTCATTCTCAGCAATGGAAGCTTTTGGCAGCCGGGGGTTTTCCCTCGCGCAAGCGCGAACGCCTCTTCGCTGTGCGCGAAAAGGCGTCGGGGGGCAGCGGGATGCGGCGCGCGCGGCGCCACGCTGTATCGCGGCTACAACTTCTGGGCTTGCAGGAAGCGGTCGAAGGTCATCTCCGTGAAGCGGAACCAGAGGTTCGATTCCGTGCGGAAGGCGGAGTAGTCCGCGTAGATCTTCTTCCAGTCGGGGTTCTTGCTGCCGATGTCCTCGTACAGCGCCTGCGACTCCTTGAACGCCAGGTTCATGACGTCGTTGGAGAACGGGCGCAGCTTCGTGCCCTGCGCCACCAGCTGCTTGAGCGCCGCGGGGTTGCGCGCGTCGTAGCGCGCCTGCACCTGCACGTGCGTCTCGCCGGCGGCGGCCTGCACGATGGCCTTGTACTCCGGCGTGAGCGCGTTGAACGCCTTGTCGTTGATGAAGACGTCCAGCTCGGGGCCGCCCTCCCACCAGCCGGGGTAGTAGTAGAAGGGCGCCACCTTGGCGAAACCGAGCTTCAGGTCGTCGTACGGCCCCACCCATTCGGCGGCATCGATCGTGCCCTTCTCCAGCGCCTGGTAGATCTCGCCGCCGGGGATGTTCTGCGGCACGCCGCCCATGCGCTCGATCACCTTGCCGGCAAAGCCGCCGACCCGGAACTTCAGGCCCTTCACGTCGGCCGCGGACTTGATCTCCTTGCGGTACCAGCCGCCCATCTGCGCGCCCGTGTTGCCGGACGGGAAGTTGACGATGTTGTACTTGGCATAGAACTCGCGCATCAGCTTCAGGCCGTTGCCCTCGTGCATCCAGGCGGTCATCTGCCGGCTGTTCAGGCCGAAGGGGATGGCGCAGCCCAGGGCGAAGACTTCGCTCTTGCCGAAGAAGTAGTAAGGCGCCGTGTGCGCCGCTTCGATCGTGCCCTGCTGCACGCCGTCGACGACGCCGAAGGCGGGCATCAGTTCGCCGGCCGCATGGGTGGAGATCTCGAACTTGCCGCCGGACATGGCCTTCACGCGCGCCGCGAAGATCTCGGAGGCGCCGTACAGGGTGTCCAGGGACTTCGGGAAGCTCGAGGCCAGGCGCCATCGGATGGCGGGCTGCGCGTGCACGGCCGGGGCGACGCCCGTGGCGAGGACGCCCGCGATGCCGGCGTTCCTGAGAAGCGATCGACGATCCATGGTGGCACTCCTTCGAGGTGGTGCCCCATTCTGGGTCGCGTCAGCGTTTCGTCAGGAACGGGTTTACCCGGAACTTTCGTATTCGTCAGGCCTTGGGTAGACCTAGCCCACGACCTTCAACGACGGCGCGGGGCGCTGCACCAAGTCCGAGAAGCGCTGCAGGATCGAGGCCTCGATGCCGGCGGCGTCCAGGCCTTGCAGCGCCAGCAGCTTCGCGGGATCGCCATGCGCGGTGTACTCGTCGCGAAGACCGAGTTGCAGCACCGGCTTGACGACTCCTGCGGCATTCAGCGCCTCGATCACGGCACTGCCCGCGCCGCCGAGGATCGCGCCCTCTTCCACCGTCACCAACGCGTCATGCGAAGCGGCAATCTGCAGGAGCAGCGCCGTGTCCAGCGGCTTGGCCCAGCGCATGTTCGCCACCGTCAGGTCCAACCGCTCGGCCGCCTGCAGCGCCGGATACAACAGGGTGCCGAA
>DATAGN010000014.1:0-8054 GCA_036263715.1 Ramlibacter sp. | reverse complement strand
ACCGCCCATTCCGTGGGCGGCTGGCCTGCCAGCGCCCTCGTCACGGTGCCGCCCCTGGGCACGGTGATCCTCTCGAACCGCCCCATTCAAACGATTGCCCCTCACCCGGGAGAAGCCCATGCCCGCCAATAGAAACGTCCTGGCCTTCGTGATGGCCGGAGGTGAAGGTTCCCGCCTGCACCCCCTCACGGCGAACCGCTGCAAGCCCGCCGTGCCCTTCAACGGCAAGCACCGCATCGTCGACTTCGTGCTGTCGAACCTGGTGAACTCCGAGATCTATTCGATCTACCTGCTGGTGCAGTACAAATCGCAGTCGCTGATCGAGCACGTGCGGCAGTCGTGGACCATGGCGCGCTTCATCCCGCAGCACTTCATCACGGTGGTGCCGCCGCAGATGCGCCACGGGCCGGCGTGGTTCCAGGGCACGGCGGACGCGGTCTACCAGAACATCCACCTGATCGAGAGCATGCAGCCGGACATCGTGGCGGTGTTCGGGGCGGACCACATCTACCGCATGGACGTGCGGCAGATGATCGAGTTCCACGTGGCGAGCAAGGCGCATGCGAGCGTGGCGACGATCCCCGTGGACCTGCGCGAGTGCGACCAGTTCGGCATCGTCGACGTCGACGCCGACCACCGCATCGTCGACTTCAAGGAAAAACCCAAGTCGGCCAAGCCGATGCCGGGCAGCCGCTCGCAGGCGCTCGCCTCCATGGGCAACTACATCTTCAACGCCGACGTGCTGCTGCAGCAGTTGAAGCGCATGCACGAAAGCGGCGAGACGGACTTCGGCAAGCACATCCTGCCCTCCATGGTGAAGAGCCACAAGCTGGTGGCGTACGACTTCGCCACCAACGTGATCCCGGGCACCGAGCCCTACGAGGAGCACGCCTACTGGCGCGACGTCGGCACGATCGATGCGTACTACCAGGCGCACTTCGACACCCTGGGCGCGCAGCCGAAATTCCGCATGACCAACCGCCACTGGCCGATCTACGCCAGCCCCGACCAGGCGGAGTCGGCGCAGATCGAGAACGGCGTGATCAACCGCTCGGTGGTCGGCTCCGGCAGCATCGTCGACGGCGCGACGCTCGACCACGCCATGCTGCGCCGCTCGGTGCTGGTGGAGCGCGGCGCGCACCTGGAACACTGCATCGTGATGGAGCGCTCGCGCATCGGCCGCGGTGCGCAGGTGCGCCGCGCCATCATCGACCAGGACAACGACATCCCGCCGGACGAGCGCATCGGCTTCGACCTGGAGCAGGACCGCAAGCGTTTCCACGTCACGCCCTCCGGCATCGTGGTCGTGCCGGCCGGCGCGTTCCCGGCGAACAAGGCGTCGAAGTCGCCGTTCCTGGCGCCGATGAACGAGGAGGCGCAGATGGGCGAGGCCGTGCGGCGCATGGAGGTGCTTGCATGACGGCGCAAGCCGTCGCCGACTCCCCCGCGCACCGCACCAGCAACCCGCCGTCGCCCGCGCAACGCCCGGCCTGCCCGGCGGGCAAGCCCTGGCCCTTGGGCGCCACCCTGCAGGTGGGCGGCGTCAATTTCGCCGTCTTCTCCAGCGCCGCCGAAAAGGTGGAGGTCTGCCTCTTCGACGAGAACGACAACGAGGTGCGGCGCATCGCCCTGCCGGCGCGCACCGACGACATCTGGCACGGCTTCGTGCCGGGCCTGGGCGCCGGCACCCGCTACGGCCTGCGCGTGCACGGTCCTTACGACCCGCAGCACGGCTGGCGCTGCAATCCCTACAAGCTCCTGCTCGATCCGTACGCGCGCGCGCTCGACCGGCCCTTGCGCGGCGCGGCCTGGCAGTACGCCTATCCGCTGGGCAACGAAAAGCGCGACCTGCGCATGGACGCGGTGGACAACGCGGACGAGGCCGCCAAGTGCGTCGTCGTCGACCCCTCGTTCGACTGGGGCGACGACCGGCATCCGGCCACGCCGATGGAGCAGAGCGTCTTCTACGAAGTGCACGTGCGCGGTTTCACCATGCAGATGCCCGACGTGCCTGAGCACCTGCGCGGCACCTTCGCGGGCCTGGCCAGCGAGCCGGCGATCACGCACCTGAAGAACCTGGGCGTGACCGCGATCCAGCTGCTGCCCGTGCAGGCCTTCAACGACGAGCGCCGCCTGGTCGACCTGGGCCTGGGCAACTACTGGGGCTACAACAGCATCGGCTTCCTCGCACCCGAGCCGCGCTATCTCTCGTCGGGGGACGTCAACGAGTTCCGGCGCATGGTCAAGGCCCTGCACGCCGCGGGGCTGGAAGTGATCCTCGACGTCGTCTACAACCATAGCTGCGAAGGCAACCACCTCGGCCCCACGTTGTGCTTCAAGGGCATCGACAACCGCAGCTACTACCGGCTGACCGAGGACCATCGCCACTACATGGACTTCACCGGCACAGGCAACACGCTCAACGCCAGCCACCCGGCGATGCTGCGGCTGGTGATGGACAGCCTGCGCTACTGGGTGGAGGAAATGCACGTCGACGGCTTCCGCTTCGACCTCGCGCCGGCCATCGCCCGCAACGCCTACGGCGGCTTCGACCACCGGGGGCCTTTCCTCTCCGCCGTGGCGCAGGACCCGGTACTCAAGAAAGTCAAGCTGATCGCCGAACCCTGGGACCTGGGCGATCACGGCTACCAGGTCGGCGGCTTCCCGCAGGGCTGGAGCGAATGGAACGGGCAGTACCGCGACCGCGTGCGCGACTACTGGCGCGGCGTCGAAGGCACCTTGGGTGGATTCGCCGCTGCCTTGTGCGGCTCCTCGGACATCTACGGCCCGTCCCGGCGCGGCCCGCGCGCGAGCGTCAACCTGATCACGGTCCACGACGGCTTCACGCTGCACGACCTGGTCAGCTACAACGACAAGCACAACGAGGCGAACGCCGAGGACAACCGCGACGGCGAGAGCCACAACCGCAGCTGGAATTGCGGCGTGGAAGGGCCGACGGCGGACCCCGAGATCCTCGCCTTGCGCGAGCGCCAGAAGCGCAACTTCCTCACCACCCTCTTCTGCTCGCGCGGCGTGCCGCTGCTGCTGGGGGGCGACGAGATGTCGCGCACGCAGGGCGGCAACAACAACGCGTACTGCCAGGACAACCCGGTCAGCTGGTTCGACTGGGGCGAGGAGCGGCGCAACGACCCCCTGCTGTCCTTCACCCAGAACATGCTGCGCCTGCGCCGCGAACTGCCGGTGCTGCGCCACGACGCGTGGCTCACGGGCCGCCTGGACGAGGACAGCCGCCGCGACATCACCTGGTACAGCGTGTGGGGCCTGGAGATGACCTCGGGCGAGTGGACCAATCCCGCCGTGCGCTGCGTGGCCGCGGTGCTGGATGCGCGCTTCGCGCCCGCGCCCGAGCTGAAGGGGCCGAACCGCTCCGTGCTGCTGGTGTTCAACGCCACGGGGGAGGACGCGATCTTCACGCTGCCGGTGGTGGCCGGCCATCCCGGCGAATGGGCGCTGCGCATCTACACGCCGGAAGGCTATTTCGAGCAGGAGGAGGCCGAGACCTTCGCCGCTCCCGCCAAGCTGAAACTCGTCGCAAGATCGATGGCGCTGCTGACACAGGCGCCGCAGGAGTAAAGAGTGCGCTGCGTGCATGAGATGCCCTTCGGGGCGCGGATCGACGCCGGCGGCGGCGTGACCTTCCGGTTGTGGGCGCCCGCGGCGCAACAGGCGGAGCTGGCGATCGAAACGGCCGGCCCGAAGCCGGAGCTGCATCCCGCCGCGGCGGACGCCAAGGGGTGGTGGGAATGCACGGTGCCGCACGCCACCGCGGGCACCTTGTACCGCTGGCGCATCGACGGCAAGCTGCTGGTGCCGGACCCGGCCTCGCGCCAGAACCCGGAAGGCCCGCACGGCCCCAGCTGCGTGGTGGACCCCGCGAGCTTCGAGTGGGACGGCGCCTTCACCGGCCGGCCCTGGCACGACACGGTGCTCTACGAACTGCACGTCGGCACCTTCACCAGGGAAGGCACCTTCGCCGCGGCGGCGGACCGCCTGCAGTCGCTGGCGGACCTGGGCGTGACCGCGGTGGAACTGATGCCGGTGGCGGACTTCCCCGGCACCTTCGGCTGGGGCTACGACGGCGTGCTGCCCTATGCGCCGCACCACGCGTACGGCACGCCCGACGACCTCAAGCGCCTGGTGCAGAAGGCGCACAAGCTGGGCCTGATGGTGTTCCTGGACGTGGTCTACAACCACTTCGGCCCGGAGGGCAACTACCTGCACGCGTACGCGCCGGAGTTCTTTTCGCAGACCAAGCAGAGCCCCTGGGGCGCCGCGATCAACTTCGACGGGCCGGGCAGCGATGCCGTGCGCGAGTTCTTCATCCACAACGCGCTCTACTGGATCCAGGAGTACCGTTTCGACGGCCTGCGGCTGGACGCCGTGCACGCGATCAGCGACGACAGCCCCGAACACGTGCTGCACCGGCTCTCCAAACGGGTGCGCACCGCCACGCGCGGCCGGCACGTGCACCTGGTGCTGGAGAACGAGGACAACGGCTACGAGCACATCGCGCCGCAGCCGATGCACGGCTTCTACGACGGCCAGTGGAACGACGACTTCCACCACGTCGTGCACGTGGCCATGACCGGCGAGACGCAACGCTACTACCACGACTACGGCGCCGACACGATGGACCTGCTGGCGCGCTGCTTCACCCACGGCATGATCTTCGAGGGCAGCAAGCGCAAGGAAGGCGGCGCCCGCATCGTCGTGGAGGCCGCGCCGCCGCAGCCGCTGTCGGCGCTGGTGAACTTCGCGCACAACCACGACCAGGTGGGCAACCGCGCCCGCGGCGAGCGCCTGCGGCAGCTGGTGCCGGAAGAAGCCGCGCTGCTGCCCACGCTGCTGGCGCTGCTGACGCCGGCGATCCCGATGCTCTTCTTCGGCGAGGAATGGGGCGCGAAGGAACCCTTCCTCTACTTCGCCAACTGGGAAGGCGAGCTGCGCGACGCGGTGCGTGCCGGCCGCAAGCGCGAGTTCGGCCACGTGGACGCGGCGGACCTGCCGGACCCCTGCGGCGAAGACACCTTCCATGCGAGCCGGCCGGATCCCGCGCAGGCGCAGACCGAAGCGGGACGCGCCTGGATGAAGCAGGTGCACGACGCGCTGGTGGCGCGCCGCAAGCACATCACGCCGCGCCAGGGCAAGCTGCTCACCGGCAAGCATTCCGCGCAACGCGTGGGCGAGCGCGGCCTGTCGGTGCAGTGGCGCTACGAGGACGGGCGCATGTTGTGCCTGGAGCTCAATCTCGGGGCCGAGCCGCTGCAGGTCGAGGAGCAGCACCTCGGGCCCGTGGAGGCCGAACTGGTCTTCACCCACCGCTACCCTGCCGACGCTGCCCGCGGCTCCTGGCCGCCCTACAGCGCGCGCTGGACCCTGGGCGAGGAGATCACGCTATGAACGCGCCCGCCGACCACGCGGCGCTGTCGCTCGCCGAGCAGGCCCGGCGGCTGGGCGTGGCGGATCGCTACCACGGCTTCTGGGGCAAGGAGGAGCTCGTTCCCGAGGTGGTGCTGGAGCGCGCGGTGAAGTCCATGAGCGGCAACGGCCGCACCCCGCGCGAACAGCACCTGGGCCTGCCCTTCGTGCACGTGATGCGCGAGGGCGAGCACGGCACGCTGCACTGGACCAGCCACGACAGCACCGCCGCGCGCTGGACACTCGCGCCCGAGAACGGCACGGCCACCATCGCATCGGGGGAGCTGCAGCGCAGCTTCCAGCAGGCAGCGATCCCGCTGCCCGAGCAGCTGGCGGCCGGCTACTACCGGCTCGCGATCGAAGGCGCGCCGGCGCATGAATACTGCCGGCTCGTGGTCGCGCCGCGCCATTGCCACGTCGCCCCCGGCCTGGCGCAAGGCGAGCGCTGGTGGGGCTGCACGATCCAGCTGTATGCCCTGCGCTCCTCGCGCAACTGGGGCATCGGCGACTTCGGCGACCTGCGGCGGCTGTGCGATGCGGCCGCGCACCAGGGCGCGTCCTTCATCGGGCTGAGCCCCCTGCACGCCCTCTTCCCGCACAACCCGGCCTCGGCCAGCCCGTACAGCCCCTCCAGCCGCAAGGCCCTGAACCCGATCTACATCGACGTGCAGACGCTCGTGGACCTGAGCGGCTGCGAAGAAGCGGTGCAGAAGGTGCAGTCCGAAGCCTTCCAGGAAAGGCTGCATGCGCTGCGCGAAGCCGAGATGGTCGACTACGAAGGCGTGGCCGCCTGCAAGGACGAAGTGCTGCGCATCCTGTGGCGCCACTTCGAGCAGAACGAACTGGACAAGGACCGCTCGCGCGGCGCGCACTTCCTCGCCTACATGCGCGAGCGCGAGCACACCACCGGCCGGCATGCGCTGTTCGAAGCCCTGCAGGAACACCTGTTCGCGCAGGATCCCAATACCTGGGGCTGGCCCGCCTGGCCGCAGGAATACCGCGACCCGCGCGGCGCCGCGGTGCAGGCCTTCGAGCAGGCCCATGCTTCGTCGATCCGCTACCGCTTCTGGCTGCAGTGGCTGGCGGAGGTGCAGCTGGAAGGCTGCCAGCGCTATGCGCGAACGCGCGGCATGGGCATCGGCCTGTATTGCGACCTGGCCGTCGGCGTCAACGGCGGCGGCGCCGAGACCTGGGCCGAGCACGAGCTCTTCGCGCTCGGCATGCACGCCGGGGCCCCGCCCGATCCGCTCGCTCCGGGCGGACAGGACTGGGGCCTGCCGCCCTGGAGCCCGCAGCGCCTGAAGGAAGCCCGCTACCAGCCCTTCGTGGACACGCTGCGTGCCAACATGCGGCACAGCGGCGCGCTGCGGCTGGACCACGTGATGGCGCTGATGCGCCTGTTCTGGACCGGCCCGGATGGCGGCACCTATGTCGACTATCCGCTGGACGACCTCATGGGCGTGCTGGCGCTGGAAAGCCACCGCCACCAGTGCATGGTGATCGGCGAGGACCTGGGCAACGTGGCGCCGCGCATGCGGGAGTTCATGCGCGAAGGCAGCCTGCTGTCGTACAAGCCGCTGCTGTTCGAGCGCGAGGAGGACGGCAACTTCCGCCGGCCGTCGCAGTGGCAGGCCAAGGCGCTGGCGGTGGTCAGCACGCACGACCTGCCGACGCTGCGCGGCTTCTGGCTGGGCGAGGACATCGAGCTGTCGCAGAAGCTGGACCTCTACCCCGACGCCGCCTCGCACGAGAACCAGGTGCTGTCGCGCGCGCAGGACCGCGCGCGCCTGCTGATGGCGCTGCAGCGCGAGGACCTGCTGCCGCCGGGCACCACCGTGCAACCCACCTCGCTGCCCGACGCCACCCAGCCCTTCGTGGACGCGGTGTACGCCTATCTCGCCCGCACGCCCTGCTGGCTGGTGGGCGTGCAGCTGGAAGACGTCAGCGGCCAGCTGCTGCAGGTCAACGTGCCCGGCACGACCGAGGACAAGTTCCCCAACTGGCGCCGCAAGCTGTCGGTCACCGTCGAGGGCCTGGGCAGCGATGCGCGTTGGGGTTCGCTGGCCGCAGTGCTGCGCGCCGAGCGCAAGGGTCCTTCGCCGCTGGAGCACGCGCCGCAGGAGCTGCCGGACCTGGCGACCGCCAACGTGCCCTGCGGCACCTACCGCGTGCAGTTCCACAAGGACTGCACCTTCGAGGACATCGCCCGTGCCATTCCCTACCTGAAGGCGCTGGGTGTCAGCCACCTGTACAGCTCGCCCTACCTGCGCGCGCGGCCCGGCAGCACCCACGGCTACGACATCATCGACCACGGGCAGCTCAATCCCGAAGTGGGCGACTCGCATGCGCACTCGCGCCTGTGCCAGGCCCTCAAGCGCAACGGCATGGGCCAGATCCTGGACATCGTTCCCAACCACATGGGCGTGCTGGAGGCCGACAACGCCTGGTGGCTCGACGTGCTGGAGCACGGGCGCGCCTCGCCGCACGCGGATACGTTCGACATCGAATGGAAGCCGGCGCAGCGGGAGATGGAAGGCCGCCTCCTCCTGCCGGTGCTCGGCGACCATTTCGGCCGCGTGCTCGAAGCCGGGGAGATCCAGCTGCACTTCGACCCG
>DATAGN010000013.1:0-3927 GCA_036263715.1 Ramlibacter sp. | reverse complement strand
CGTACCAGCCGTCCTTGATGACGGTGACGTCGACGTTGACGATGTCGCCCTTCTTCAGCGGCTTGTCGTTGGGGATGCCGTGGCACACCACGTTGTTCACCGAGGTGCACAGGGAAGCCGGGTAGGGCGGGTAGCCGGCGGGCTGGTAGCCGAGCGTCGCCGAGATGCTGCCCTGCTTCTTCATGTATTCCGCGGCGAGTCGGTCGATCTCGCGCGTGGTGATGCCGGGCTTGATGTGGTCCGTGAGGTGGTCCAGGACCTCCGCGGCCAGCCGGCCGGCGGTGCGCATCCCCTGGATGCCTGCTTCGTCTTTTACGGTGATGCCCATGCTCCGGATTATCCCTTAGGCTGGAATTCCGCACAGGTAGAATCCCGGGTTCCCCCAGCCCCAGTCAGCGGCCGGCGGGCCACTCCCCAGACAGGCTACAGACAGTGTCCCTGCACATCACCGAGTTCGAGGGCGGACAGGCCCTCAGCGACTTCCGGATCCAGCAACTCCTGCCGCGCCTGCAAGCGGTGCATCCCAAGATTGCCGGCATCGCCGCGCGCTACGTGCACCTGGTCGCGGCCGACCATGCACCGGATGCGGGCGAGCGCGAACGCCTCGCCGCACTGCTGACCTACGGGGAGCCTTCCATCGGCGGGCAGGACGGCCCGCTGCTGGTCGTCACGCCCCGCTTCGGCACGGTCTCGCCCTGGGCGTCCAAGGCCACGGACATCGCGCACAACTGCGGCCTGCAACTCAAGCGCATCGAGCGGGTCGTCGAATACCGGCTGCAGATGCAGTCCGGCTGGCTGGGCGGCAAGGCTTCGCTGGAGCCGGCGCAGCTGGCGGCCATCGCGGCGCTGCTGCACGACCGCATGACCGAGAGCGTGGTGGCGCGGCGCGCCGACGCCGCGGGCCTGTTCACCGAGCTGCAAGCGCAGCCGATGGAACACGTGGACGTGCTGGCCGGCGGTCGCGGCGCGCTGGAGGAAGCCAACCGCCGCTTCGGCCTGGCGCTCGCCGACGACGAGATCGACTACCTGGTGCAGGCCTTCACCGGGCTGGGCCGCAACCCCACCGACGTGGAGCTGATGATGTTCGCGCAGGCGAACAGCGAGCACTGCCGCCACAAAATCTTCAACGCCGCATTCACGATCGACGGCGTGGCGCAGGACAAGAGCATGTTCGGCATGATCCGCAACACGCACCAGGCGCATCCGCAGCACACGATCGTCGCCTACGCCGACAACGCGGCGGTGATGGAAGGCCACGCGGTGGAGCGTTTCCTGCCGGCCGACGGCGGCGTGTACCGCAAGACGGACGCGACCCACCACGTGCTGATGAAGGTGGAGACGCACAACCACCCGACGGCGATCTCGCCCTTCCCGGGTGCGTCCACCGGCGCGGGCGGCGAGATCCGCGACGAAGGCGCCACCGGGCGCGGTGCCAGGCCCAAGGCGGGCCTCACCGGTTTCACCGTCTCCAGGCTGTGGAATGCGCAGTTCGGCAAGCCGGAGCACATCGCCAGTCCGCTGCAGATCATGACCGAGGGGCCGCTGGGCGGCGCCGCGTTCAACAACGAATTCGGCCGTCCCAACCTGCTGGGTTATTTCCGCGAGTACGAGCAGCATGTCGCGGGCGTGCAGCGCGGCTATCACAAGCCGATCATGATCGCCGGCGGCATCGGCTCCATCGATGCGGGCCTCACGCACAAGATCCCCTTCCCGCCCGGCACGCTGCTGGTCCAGCTGGGCGGCCCCGGCATGCGCATCGGCATGGGCGGCGGCGCCGCTTCGTCGATGGCGACGGGCACCAACACCGCCGAACTCGACTTCGATTCGGTGCAGCGCGGCAACCCCGAGATCGAGCGACGCGCGCAGGAAGTGATCAACCAGTGCTGGGCGCTGGGCGAGCAGAACCCGGTGCTGGCGATCCACGACGTCGGGGCCGGCGGCCTCTCGAACGCGTTTCCGGAACTCACCAACGACGCGGGCCGCGGCGCGCGCTTCGACCTGCGCCGCATTCCGCTGGAGGAGTCGGGACTGGCGCCCAGGGAGATCTGGTGCAACGAGAGCCAGGAGCGATACGTCCTGGCGATCGCGCCCGAGTCGCTGGAGCAGTTCCGCGGCTTCTGCGAGCGCGAGCGCTGTCCTTTCGCCGTCGTCGGTGTTGCCACGGCCGAACGACAGCTGGTGGTTTCTGACGGGGATCCACTCCCTCTCCCGCTTGCGGGAGAGGGCAGGGGTGAGGGCGGCAGCGCGTCCCACCCCGTCGACATGCCCATGGAAGTCCTCCTGGGCAAAACCCCCAAGATGCACCGCGACGTGCAGCGCGTCGCGCGCGAAGTCGCTCCCCTGGACCTCACCGGCGTCTCGCTGCAGGACGCCGCCATCCAGGTCCTGAGCCATCCCACCGTCGCCTCCAAGCGCTTCCTCATCACCATCGGCGACCGCACCGTCGGCGGCCTCACGCACCGCGACCAGATGGTGGGGCCCTGGCAGGTGCCGGTGGCCGACTGCGCCGTCACGCTGGCGGACTACCGCGGTTTCGCCGGCGAGGCCATGAGCATGGGCGAACGAACGCCGCTCGCCGCTGTCGACGCGCCGGCATCGGGCCGCATGGCCGTGGCCGAGGCGATCACGAACCTGCTGGCCGCGCCGATCGAACTCTCGCGGGTGAAGCTGTCGGCCAACTGGATGGCCGCGTGCGGCGAGCCGGGCGAGGACGCCGCCTTGTACGAGACGGTGCGCGCCGTCGGCATGGAGCTGTGCCCGCAGCTCGGCGTGTCGATTCCCGTCGGCAAGGACAGCCTGTCCATGCGCACCCAGTGGAACGAGGGTGGCACCACGAAGAAGGTGACGTCGCCGGTGAGCCTGATCGTCAGCGCCTTCGCGTCGCTGGCGGACGTGCGCGGCACGCTCACGCCGCAGCTGGAAGCGAGCGAAGACACGACGCTGGTGCTGGTGGACCTGGGCAAGGGGCGCCTGCGCATGGGCGGCAGCATCCTGGCGCAGGCGCTCGGCCAGCCGGGGGGCGAGGTGCCGGACCTGGAAGATCCGCAGGACCTGGTGAAGCTGGTCGACGCGGTGAATGCGCTGCGCGCGCAGGGCCGCATCCTGGCCTACCACGACCGCAGCGACGGCGGCCTCTTTGCGGCCGCCTGCGAGATGGCCTTTGCCGGCCACGTCGGCGTCGCGCTGAACGTGGACCTGCTGGTCACCGAAGGCGACGGCATCAGCGACAGCCGCGCCGAATACGGCGACGCCAAGAACTGGGCGGGGCAGGTCGGTGCACGCCGGGAGGAGCTGACGCTGAAAGCCTTGTTCAGCGAGGAACTCGGCGCGGTGCTGCAGGTGCGCACCTCCGAGCGCAACGAGGTGATGCAGGTGCTGCGCACGCATGGCCTCTCGCGCTTCAGTCATTTCGTGGGCAAGACGCGGCCGGCGGGTTCCACCATCGAGGTGGGGATCGGTGAAGTGCAGGTCTGGCGCGACACCAAGACCGTGTTCAGCGCCAGGCTCGCGGACCTGCACCAGGTGTGGGACAGCGTCAGCTGGAAGATCTGCCAGCAGCGCGACAACCCGGCGTGCGCGGACAGCGAGCATGCGGCGGCGGGGGATCCGGCGGACCCGGGTGTTCACGTGCATCTACCCCTCACCCCCGCCCTCTCCCCCGAGGGGAGAGGGAGTTCGAGTCACCCTCTCCCGCCTGCGGGAGAGGGCAGGGGTGAGGGCCGCGGCGCACCAGCCCTCCACCTGGCCCGCCCGAAGGTCGCCATCCTCCGCGAACAAGGCGTCAACTCGCACGTCGAGATGGCCTATGCCTTCACCGAGGCCGGCTTCGAGGCGGTCGACGTGCACATGACGGACCTGCAGGCCGGCCGCCACGACCTGCGGCAGTTCCGCGGCATCGTCGCCTGCGGCGGCTTCAGCTACGGCGAC
>DATAGN010000012.1:0-3873 GCA_036263715.1 Ramlibacter sp. | reverse complement strand
CGTCCAGAGCTGTTCTGACCGGCCGGCCGGCCTTCCGCGGCGGCGCCGCAGCACGTGGGTGATCTCGTCTCCCCGCTCTTCCTGCGCCACCAGTTCGTACCCCACCACGTACTTCACCAGCGCCTGGAACTCCGGCAGCGTCTGCGTGCCCGTGGTCACCACCTTGAGCAGCTGCCCGGGCTGCATCGCACGCAAGGCGCGGTGGGCCCGCAGCAGCGGCAGCGGCGCACTGAGGCTGCGCGCGTCGATCACCTGGGCTCCCTGCGCATCGCGCGCCCCCGTGTCCGCCTTGGCCGCGGGCGCGGACTCCAGCGGAAGCTGGCTGGAGACGAATTCCTTTTCGCCGTCGCTCATTCTCGCCATGGTGCTTGGTACTTCGTGACTGCAGGCCGCGATTGTGACGCGGCCGCGCTGCGGTGGGGGCCGAACGGCGCCAAACGACAGGCACGGGAAGTTGTCCGACAGGGTTGGTGGGGACAGGCGCCAACAATTCCCGCCGCGGCGAGACCGCGTTCGAAGGGATGGAGAGACATGAAGAAGAACTTGCCCCGGCTTGTCGCCGCTGCATGCCTGCTCACCGCCGCTGCGGTGCAGGCGCAAACCACGCCGGCAGCGCCGGCCACGTCGCCGAATGCGCCCACGGTGCGCGGCGACCGCAACACCTCGATCACCACGCAGGTGCAGCGCAACGTTCCGCGGGAACAGCGGGGCAACGATACGACCAGCCGCTTCCGGCCAACCGATCCGCTGGCAGGCGGGTCCGACCAGCCCGACGTGCTGCTGGACATCCCCAACCTGTCGGTGGACGAGATCACGCTCGACGTGCAGAACCTGCAGGCGCACTTGTCGCTCGACGCGCGTGTGGCCAACCTGGTGAAGATCACCGCCGGGGTCGACGCCAGCATCGACAAGGTGAACCTGACCATCAAGGGCGTGAAGGCCAGCGTGCTGCTGATCGTGCGCCTGGACAACGTGCGCCAGATCATCGACAAGACGCTCACCACGCTGGACAACAACCCGCAGCTGGTGGACAAGCTGCTGTCGACGGTCGACAACACGGTGAACACCGTCGGTGGCGTGGCCAACACGGCGCTGCAGCCGGGCGGCGTGATCTCGCAGACGGTGAACACGCTCGGGCAGACGGTGAATCGCACGGTCGACACCGCCGGCAACATCGTGGAGCGCACGCTGGACCAGGCCGGCCGCGTGGTGAACACGCGCACGCTCGGACGCGCGCTCGACCTGCCGGTGCTGCGCGAGACGACCAACGCGGCCGGCCAGGTGGTTCGCCAGGTCCGGGACGCGGGCGGCCAGGTGATCGAGCTCACGCTCGACCGGGCAGGGCAGGTTGTGAATTCGCGCGTGCTCAACGCGGCGGGCGGTGCGGCGACGGGTGGCAGCACGCAACAGCAACAGCCGCCAGCGGCCACCACCACGCGGCCACAGGCGCCGCCGAGCGTGCCGTCGCGCTAGTCGTCCGCCTGTTGCGGCGTCAGGCGTGCGCGCACGAAGCCGTCCCGGTTGCGCAGGTCCCGCCAGGTGTCCAGCGAAACCATTCGCGCGCCATCGCGCTCGCTGCTGATCCAGCATTCTTCGCGCGCCGCCCGCCAGCCCGCGGCGAACAGGTCACACGCTTCGGGTGACGGGTGCGCTGGTTGCACTGCGCCGAGATTGGGTTGCCAACGGGGGTCCATGGCCAGAGAGTGAGCGGAGGGACAGGCTCTGTCTGGAGGCGACTCGGCCGCGCATCTGTACGACGCGGCGCACAAGGACGAGGCGCGCGCAGCGGCGCCTCCTGTATTCTCCGCTTCCTCGGCTTCTTTTTACCTCGAACGGAATGCACTCCGGCAACGTCGGTAGCCGAGCCGAACCGCTGTTCCAGGCCGCCTTGTCGACAGGACTGGCCGTCCTGGGCTTCTTCATCCTGTTCTCCACTGCGGGAACGATTGCGGCGCTGGTCCTGTTGCTCCTGCTGTGCCTGGCGTCCGCGAAGCGGATCGCGCGCCTGCAGCCTTGGCGCGAGCCGGTCCTCGCCCTCGGACTCGCGCTCATGGCGTGGATCACCCTGCGGATCTTCGTGGGCGAGGGGCCGGGCAGCGCTGCGGCAAGTGCCTGGGGCCGCTATCGCGAGTTGCTGATGGTCCCGTTGCTTTGGGGCCTGCTGCGCATCGCGCGCCACCCATCCTTTTTTGTCGGCGGGCTGCTGGCAGGCGCCATGGTGCTGGCGGCCCTGCATTGGCTGACCCCGTTCAGCACCTGGGCGGCGGTTTTCGTCGACAGGCGCAGCATCTCCGCCGGATTCGGGCTGGCCGTCTGTGCGTTCCTCCTCTTCGAGCATGCACGGCTCGTCGGCGGCCGGTGGCGTCTGGCAAGCCTCGCCGGCTCGGCCTTTCTTGTTTGCACCGTGCTCTTCATGGGGCACGCCCGCACCGGGCACCTGATGGTTCTGCTGCTCGGGCTTTGCGCGGCCTGGCGTGCCGCGCCGCGCCACGCGCGCGTGGGCGCCATGGTGCTCGTGGTCGTCGCCGGCATGCTTCTCGGGGCACTCTCGCAACCGGTGCGGACCCGCATGGCGGAGACGGTGGCGGCACTGGATTCCAGCCGGCCGCTGGAGCCGGACAATTTCTCCACCCGCGCGCGCTTCGAGTTCCTGCGCAACGGCTACGGTGTGGCGATGCAGCACGGCCTCTTGGGCGCGGGGTGGGTAGGGTATGAGGCCGCCTACCGGCAGGTGGCGGCAGCGCGCGCCACCTCGCATGGTTCGGTCCCGGGCGCCGGTTCCGAAAACCCGCACAACGAATACCTGCTGCAGCTGGGCGCCGGGGGAATACCGGCCTTGCTCCTGTTCCTCTGCTGGCTGGCAGCGCCCCTGTGGCGTGCGGTGCGGAGGCAGGCGGCGCCAGGGCCGTGGGCGCCGACCGCGGCGTGCGTGAGCATCGCCTTTGCGGTGGGTTGCGTGTTCAATTCGCTGCTGCTCGACTTCGTCGAGGGCCACGTCTATTGTGCGCTGCTCGCCTGGCTGCTGGCCGACGACGCCAGGGCGTTCGAGCACCAGCTCAGGACCTAGCTCGGGGAGCGCTGCGGCGGGATGACCGCGTCAAGTAGCCCGTTCCTCGCTGACGACTGGCCGCCGGGCCGCCGCAGGCGAATCCGCGCGATCCGCATCCGGCCCTCCGGGCATGGTGCGGCCCTGGTGGACGAGCTTGCCCGTCTGGCGGTCGACCAGCATCGTCTCCCAGCCTCGATGCGCGAGCGTCATGCGCCGCTCGGGCGAAACGGAGGCGAAGCCTCGCAAGCTCCATGCGTCGTCGGTGTCGTTGTCCATCGGTCTCTCCTGCTCGCGGATGTTCATGGTGCCGGACTGCTCGTCGCCGCCGAGTGGCCGCGCAGCATGTCCTCGTATTCCTGGGGCGTTCCGGAGAACACCACCTCTTTCGGGTCGACCTGGTGATAGCGCACGTCCGCTCCGCCTGCGATGAAGGCGTTGTAGAGCGGGGCGACGTACAGCTCCCGCCATTCTCGGCAGAAGTTGTCCGCATCGCTGACGGCGGCGGTGCACAAGCGCTGGAAATCGCCCAAGCGGGCAAAGTAGTACAGCCCGGTGCTGCACAGGTTGGAAATGCGCCGCTTCTCCGTGGTCTCCAGCACGCGCTGGCTCCCGTCCCCCGCGGGCCGCACGAACGACCAGTGTTCGCCGTCGCCGGGGAACACCTCCAGGCAACCGTCGGATTCGACGTACTCCCGCGCAAAGCGGAACCCGGGCCGGATGGTGTCGATGTTGAAGATCAGCAGGCGCTCCGCACCTTCGGCGTGCACCTGTTCCAGGCCCTTCAGCACGGTTTCTGCCTGGCCGCGCGTCGGCTCCGGCAGCAC
>DATAGN010000011.1:0-7792 GCA_036263715.1 Ramlibacter sp. | reverse complement strand
GGGAGTGGCCTTGCGGTCCGCTTCGGTGACGATCTTGTTGCCCATGACGGCTCCGTTGAATTCGAGTGGGGAAAAGGGGTGAAGCCCGCGATTATCCCTCACGCGGGCCTTTGCCGCCCCGCGAGCCATTGGATGACGCCTTGCGCCGCCGCGCGGCCGGTGGCCATGCAGGCCGTCAGCAGGTAGCCGCCGGTGGGTGCTTCCCAATCGAGCATCTCGCCGGCGCAGAAGGTGCCGGGCAGCGCGCGCAGCATGCCGTGGTCGTCGAGCGCCTCGAAGCGCACGCCGCCGCCGGTGCTGATGGCTTCGTCGATCGGTCGCGGGCGCGCCAGCTTCAGGGGCAGGGACTTGATGCCTTGTGCGAGATGCGCAGGGTCCGCGAGTTGCTGGGGTGTGAGGATCTCGTGCAGCAGCGCCATCTTGAGGCCCTGCAGGTTCAGGCGGCTCTTGAGGTGGGTGGAGAGGCTGCGTGGGCCGCGCGGGCGGCTGGTCTCGGCGAGCACCTGCTCCAAGTTGTGCTGGGGCAGAAGGTCGACCAGGAGAGTTGCTTCGCCGTCCGACGCGATCGTGTCGCGCAGTTGCGCACTGAGCGCGTAGACGAGGCTGCCTTCGACGCCCGTCTGGGTGACGACGAATTCCCCTCTTTCGTAGGCCGGGGTGACGCCAGGAACCCCGGTGATGGGCGAGTCATGACCATCACCGGGGTTCGCGCGGCTCACCGCCGGCCTACCGACAGCCGCCGCTGCAACGGTCTTCAAAGGCTGCCCCGCGAACTTCTGCCGCAGGTGATCGCTCCACCCGCCGGCGACATCGAATCCGCAGTTCGAAGGCTTCAACGGCGCCACCTCCACGCCGCGCTGCTCCAGCCACGGCACCCACGCGCCATCGGAACCGAGCCGCGACCAGCTCGCGCCGCCGAGCGCCAGGACGGTGGCGTCGGCCGCATGCGCAACTTCGCCCGCAGGCGTCGTGAAACGCAGCGCGCCTTCCTGCGTCCACCCGATCCAGCGATGCCGCGCATGCAGGCGCACGCCGCTTGCGCGCAGCCGGTGCAGCCACGCCCGCAGCAGCGGCGCCGCCTTCATGTCCGTGGGAAACACTCGGCCGGAGGTGCCGACGAAGGTCTGGACGCCCAGCCCCTCGGCCCATGCGCGCACTGCGGCGCCGTCGAAGCCCAGGATCGCCTCCCGCAAGGCGTCGCTGCGTGCGCCATACCGCGCCAGCAGCTTCTCGGTAGCCTCGGAATGAGTGAGGTTCAGCCCGCCGCGCCCCGCCAGCAGGAACTTGCGTCCCACCGAGGGCATGCCGTCGAACACGTCGACGGCCACGCCGGCCTGGGCGAGCACCTCCGCCGCCATCAGGCCGGCGGGTCCGCCGCCGACGACGGCGACCCGCACCGTGCCCTCAGCGGACGACGGCAGCAATGCTCTGCGCCACGTACTCGATGTTCTTGCTGTTCAGGGCCGCGATGCAGATGCGGCCGCTGTCGATGCCGTAGACGCCGAACTCGTTGCGCAGGCGCACCATCTGGTCCTTGGTCAGCCCGGAGTAGCTGAACATGCCGACCTGGTGGGTGATGAAGCTGAAGTCCCGCTGCACACCGGCGGCCTTGAGCTTTTCCACGATGGCCACGCGCATTTCCTTGATGCGGGTGCGCATGCCGGCCAGTTCGTCCTCCCACAGCGCCCGCAGTTCGGGCGTGTTCAGGATGGTGGCGGCGATCTGGCCGCCGTGGGTGGGCGGGTTGCTGTAGTTCGTGCGGATCACGATCTTCAGCTGCGACAGCACGCGGGTGGCGTCGTCCTTGTTGGAGCACAGCACCGACAGGGCGCCCACGCGCTCGCCGTACAGGCTCAGGCTCTTGGAGAAGGAGGTGGAGACGAAAAAGTCCTCGCCGGAGGCCACGAACTTCTGCACCGCGGCGCCGTCTTGGGCGATGCCCTCGGCGAAGCCCTGGTAGGCCATGTCGAGGAAAGCCACGAGCTTGCGCGCCTTGACCGCTTCCACCACCTGGTCCCACTGCGCCGGCGTCAGGTCGTAGCCGGTCGGGTTGTGGCAGCAGGCGTGCAGCACCACGACCGTGCCGGCGGCGGCCGACTGCAGGGTCTTGAGCATGGCTTCGAAGTTGATCCCTCGCTTGTCCGCGTCGTAGTAGGGATAGGTACCCACCTCGAAGCCGGCGTCGCGGAAGATGCCGCGATGGTTCTCCCAGCTGGGGTCGCTGATCAGGACCGTGGCCTTGGGATTGAGCTTGAACAGGAAGTCGGCGCCGATCTTCAGCCCGCCCGTGCCGCCCAGGGCCTGCACGGTGGCTACGCGGCCGGCCTTGACCAGCTCGGAATCGGCCCCAAATACCAGGCTCTTGATCGCGGCGTCGTATGCAGCGATGCCATCGATCGGCAGGTAGCCGCGTGCGGCATGGGCCGCCATCATCTTCTCTTCCGCCTTCTGCACGCACTGCAGCAGCGGCAGCTTGCCGTTGTCGTCGTAGTAGACGCCCACGCCGAGGTTCACCTTCTTCGGATTCGTGTCGGCGACGTACTGCTCGGTCAGGCCCAGGATCGGGTCGCGGGGCGCCATTTCGACGGCGGTGAAGAGAGACATGGGGTTCCTCGGGAAGCGGTGGCAAGAAGATCCGGCCTGTTGTACGCTGGCCGGCTGCCCGCAATTTTAAGGGGTCGACCCCGTACTTTCCCGAATGAGCGCAATACCCCAGACCGATGAGACCCAGCAGGCGGAGAAAAAAGGCCAGTTCATCACCTATCCCGGCTCGCCTTTCGAGCTGTTCCAGCCTTACCCACCCGCCGGCGACCAGCCGCAGGCGATCCAGAAGCTGGTGGAAGGCGTGCAGGACGGCGAGGTGTTCCAGACCCTCCTGGGCGTGACCGGCTCCGGCAAGACCTTCACCATGGCCAACGTGATCGCCCAGCTGGGACGGCCGGCGATCGTCTTCGCGCCCAACAAGACGCTGGCAGCGCAGCTGTACTCGGAGTTCCGCGAGTTCTTCCCGAAGAACGCGGTGGAGTACTTCGTGAGCTACTACGACTACTACCAGCCGGAAGCGTACGTGCCGCAGCGCGACCTGTTCATCGAGAAGGACAGCTCGATCAACGAGCACATCGAGCAGATGCGGCTGTCGGCCACCAAGAGCGTGCTGGAGCGGCGCGACACGGTGATCGTGGCAACGGTGTCGGCGATCTACGGCATCGGCGCCCCCGAGGACTACACGCAGATGCGCTTCATCGTGCGGGTGGGCGACAAGATCGGCCAGCGCGACGTGATCGCGCAGCTGATCCGCATGCAGTACAACCGCAACGAGCAGGACTTCTCGCGCGGGACGTTCCGGGTGCGCGGCGACACCATCGACATCTTCCCGGCCGAACATTCGGAACTGGCAATCCGCATCGAGCTGTTCGACGACGAGATCGAGTCGCTGCAGCTGTTCGACCCGCTCACCGGCCGCATCCGGCAGAAGGTGCCGCGCTTCACGGTCTATCCGTCCAGCCACTACGTGACGCCGCGGGAGAAGGTCGTCGGCGCCGTGGAGTCGATCAAGCAGGAACTCAAGGAGCGGCTGGACTACTTCGTAAAGGCCGGCAAGCTGGTGGAGGCGCAGCGGCTGGAGCAGCGCACGCGCTTCGACCTGGAGATGCTGGCGGAGCTGGGGCACTGCAAGGGCATCGAGAACTACACGCGGCACCTCTCGGGCGCGCCGCCCGGGGCGCCGCCGTCGACCCTGACGGACTACCTGCCCAAGGACGCGCTGATGTTCCTGGACGAGAGCCACCAGATGATCGGCCAGCTCAATGGCATGTATGCCGGCGACCGCGCGCGCAAGGAAACGCTGGTGGAGTACGGCTTCCGGCTGCCGTCGGCCATGGACAACCGGCCGTTGAAGTTCGCCGAGTTCGAGACGCGCATGCGCCAGGTGATCTTCGTGTCGGCGACGCCCGCCGACTACGAGAAGACGCACGCCGGCAATGTGGTCGAGCAGCTGGTGCGGCCCACCGGCCTGATCGACCCGGAGATCGAGGTCCGTCCCGCCACCCACCAGGTGGACGACGTGCTGCAGGAGATCCGCATCCGGGTGGAGAAGAACGAGCGGGTGCTGATCACGACGCTGACCAAGCGTATGGCCGAACAGCTGACGGATTACCTCAGCGACAACGGCGTGAAGGTGCGCTACCTGCACAGTGACGTGGACACGGTGGAGCGCGTGGAGATCATCCGCGACCTGCGGCTGGGGCAGTTCGACGTGCTGGTGGGCATCAACCTGCTGCGCGAAGGGCTGGACATTCCGGAGGTGTCGCTGGTGGCGATCCTGGATGCCGACAAGGAGGGCTTCCTGCGCGCCGAGCGTTCGCTGATCCAGACGATCGGCCGCGCCGCCCGCAACCTGAGCGGCAAGGCCATCCTGTACGCGGACAAGATGACCGATTCGATGAAGAAGGCCATCGACGAGACCGAGCGGCGCCGCGCCAGGCAGGTCGCGCACAACGAGCTTCACGGCATCACGCCGCGCAGCATCCAGAAGCAGATCCGCGACATGATCGACGGCGTCTACAGCGAGAAGGCCAGCAAGGAGCAGGAAAAGCAGGAGCTGCAGCGCGCGATGGTCGAGGACATGTCCGAGAAGGACATCGCCAAGCGCATCAAGCAGCTGGAAAAGCAGATGCTGGAGCACGCCCGCAACCTGGAGTTCGAGAAGGCGGCGCGGGTGCGGGACCAGCTCGGCGTCCTGCGCGCGCAGGCGTTCGGCGCGGCCGTGCACGACAACGTCGTGCCGATCGATACGGCGAAGAAGAAGTAATGTGGACTTCGTCACCCCCGCGAAGGCGGGGGTCCTGGGCTCCCGCTTGAAACTGCGCCCGCTGGGCGCAGTTCTTCTTGGAAGCCCTGGATTCCCGCCTCCGCGGGAATGACGGCCTGCAGCCTCTGCTGCACTGCACTAATCCCTGAGTACCCGAGTCAGGCGCTGGGGTTTTCTGGTATACTTGACGGAAATAGTCAGGAACCAGAGAACGTCACCGCCGGGCGCGTGCCCGGCCAGAAGGAGCTAGCGATGCGTCTCACGACCAAAGGCCGCTTTGCGGTCACCGCAATGATCGATCTGGCACTGCGCCAGAACAACGGGCCCGTCACGCTGGCGGCGATCAGCCAGCGCCAGCACATCTCGCTGTCTTACCTCGAACAGCTGTTCGGCAAGCTGCGCCGGCACGAGCTGGTGGAGTCCACCCGCGGGCCGGGCGGCGGCTACACGCTGGGCCGCAAGGCCAGCGAAATCACCGTGGCCGACATCATCGTGTCGGTGGACGAGCCGATCGACGCCACCCAGTGCGGCGGCAAGGAAAACTGCAACGGCGAAGGCGGCCAGTGCATGACGCACGAGCTGTGGTCGGCGCTCAACCAGCGCATGGTGGAGTTCCTGGACTCCATCACCCTGCAGAAGCTCGTCGACGACCAGCTCGCCAAGGGCGTGCAGATCGAGGACAAGCCGACGCCCAAGCGCGCGATTTCCAGCGCGCCGGTGGTCAAGCCGATCCGCGTGAACGCGCCGAACTCGGTGTTCGCCCTGGGCAACACCTTCGTCAAGCAATAAAGAAAACAACGCCAGCCACGGAACGCCAGCAATGGACATGACGCCCCATTTCCCGATCTACATGGACTACGGCGCGACGACGCCGGTCGACCCGCGGGTGGTCGACGCCATGATTCCCTGGTTGCGCGAGCACTTCGGCAACCCGGCCTCGCGCAGCCACGCCTGGGGCTGGGAGGCCGAGGAAGCGGTGGAGAAGGCGCGCCAGAACGTGGCCGACCTGATCGGGGCCGACCCGCGCGAGATCGTCTGGACTTCCGGTGCCACCGAGTCCAACAACCTCGCGCTCAAGGGTGCCGCGCACTTCTACAAGACCAAGGGCAAGCACCTCATCACGGTGAAGACCGAGCACAAGGCCGTGCTCGACACCATGCGCGAGCTGGAGCGCCAGGGCTTCGAGGTGAGCTACCTCGAGGTGCAGGACGACGGCATGCTGGACCTGGAGAAGTTCAAGGCGGCGATCCGCCCGGACACGATCCTCGCTTCGGTCATGTTCGTGAACAACGAGATCGGCGTGATCCAGGACATCCCCGCGATCGGCGCGATCTGCCGTGAAAAGGGCGTGCTATTCCACGTCGACGCCGCGCAGGCCACCGGCAAGGTGGAGATCGACGTCAAGAAGCTGCCGGTCGACCTGATGTCGCTGGCGTCGCACAAGACCTACGGCCCCAAGGGCATCGGCGCGCTGTACGTGCGGCGCAAGCCGCGCGTGCGGCTGGAAGCGCAGATGCACGGCGGCGGCCACGAGCGCGGCATGCGCTCGGGCACGCTGCCCACCCACCAAATCGTGGGCATGGGCGAGGCCTTCCGCATCGCCCGCGAGGAAATGCAGAAGGACCTGGCGCACGCCCGCAAGCTGCAGCAGCGGCTGCTGGACGGCCTGAAGGACGTGGAGCAGGTGTTCATCAACGGCAACATGGAACACCGCGTGCCGCACAACCTGAACATGAGCTTCAACTTCGTCGAAGGCGAGTCGCTGATCATGGGCATCAAGGGCCTGGCGGTGTCGTCGGGCTCGGCCTGCACCTCCGCGTCGCTGGAACCCAGCTACGTGCTGCGCGCCCTCGGCCGCAGCGACGAACTGGCGCACAGCAGCCTGCGCATGACCATCGGCCGCTTCACGACCGAGGAAGAAATCGATTACGCGATCACGACGATCAAGCAGAACGTCGCGAAGCTGCGCGAGCTGAGCCCGCTGTGGGAGATGCACAAGGAAGGCATCGACCTGAGCACGATCCAGTGGACGGCTCACTGACGAAGAAACGGGATTTGGAGTACGAACATGGCCTATTCGCAAAAAGTCGTTGAGCACTACGAGAACCCCCGCAACGTGGGTTCCTTCGAAAAAGGTGACGAGAGCGTCGGTACCGGGATGGTGGGCGCGCCCGCCTGCGGCGACGTGATGAAGCTGCAGATCAAGGTGAACCCCACGACGGGCGTCATCGAGGACGCGCGCTTCAAGACCTACGGCTGCGGCTCCGCGATCGCCTCGAGCTCGCTCGTGACCGAATGGGTCAAGGGCAAGACGCTCGACGAGGCTGCGTCGATCAAGAACGCGCAGATCGCCGAGGAACTGGCGCTGCCGCCGGTGAAGATCCACTGCTCGATCCTCGCCGAGGACGCGATCAAGGCGGCCGTCGCCGACTACAAGAAGAAGCACACGAATTGAGCGCCATGGCAGTGACGTTGACCGAAGCCGCGGCCCGGCACGTCACGCGCTATCTCGCCAAGCGCGGGAAGGGCGTGGGCGTGCGCCTCGGCGTCAAGACCACCGGCTGTTCCGGGTTGGCCTACAAGCTGGAATACGTGGATGACATCGCGCCGGAAGACGTGGTGTTCGAAACGCGCGGCGTGAAGCTGCTCGTGGATCCCAAGAGCCTGGCCTATATCGACGGCACGGAGCTCGACTTCGTGCGCGAGGGCCTGAACGAGGGCTTCCGCTTCAACAATCCCAATGAGCGCGATCGCTGCGGCTGCGGAGAGTCGTTCCGCGTTTGACCGCCCCGTGAACCTGAGCTACAGCGACTTCGAACTGTTCGGCCTGCCGCAGCAGTTCGCGCAGGATCGCGCCGCGATCGACGCCCGCTGGAAGGAGCTGCAGCGCGAGGCCCATCCGGACAAGTTCGCCGCCCAGGGCGCCGCGGCCCAGCGCGTCGCGCTGCAGTGGTCCGTGCGCATCAACGAGGCCTACCAGCG
>DATAGN010000010.1:0-2155 GCA_036263715.1 Ramlibacter sp. | reverse complement strand
CCGCTGATCGCGGGCGCGCTGACGTCGTACCGCGACGTGCGCCACCTCAAGATCGAGGACGGTCCCGGCCGGGCGCTGGGGCGCAGCTTCCGCGTGAAGCTCTGGCCGACGCTCGTCTTCATGAAGGACGGCCGGGAACTGGCGCGCGTGACGCGCCCCGGCAACCTCGACGAGGTGCGGGACGCGCTGGCAAAGATCAGCGGCTGACGTAACTCCGAAATCGCCGCAGGCGATTTTTCAGTGACGCGAGGGGCTGGGAAGGTCCTCAGGAAGCGCCCGGAACTTTCCGGGTCTCCGGTGCCGGGTCGCGGCCCATGAGCAGGGCCACGGCCTCGGCGGGGGCGACACGGCCATCGAGCAGGTCCACCACCGCCTGCGCGATCGGCATCTGCACGCCCATGCGCCGCGCGCGTTCGACCACGGTGCGCGCGCTGTAGACGCCTTCGGCGACATGCCCCAGCGACTCGACCGCCTGCGCCAGCGTGCGGCCTTGCGCCAGCAGCAGGCCCACGCGCCGGTTGCGGCTGAGGTCGCCGGTCGACGTGAGCACCAGGTCGCCCAATCCGGACAAGCCCACGAAGGTCTCGGCGCGCGCACCCAGCGCGACGCCAAGACGCGTCATCTCGGCGAGGCCGCGCGTGACGAGCGCCGCCCGGGCATTGAGCCCGAGCGCGAGCCCGTCGCAGAGTCCCGTCGCGATGGCGAGCACGTTCTTGACGGCGCCGCCCACCTCGACGCCGACCATGTCGTCGTTGGCGTACACGCGCATCGAGGGGCCGTGGAATGCGCCGACCAGCGCTTCGCGCACGGCAGGATCGTCACTGGCGGCGACCAACGCGGTCGGCTGCGCACCCGCCACCTCCTGCGCGAAGCTGGGCCCGCTCAGGACGCCGGCAGGCAGCCGCGGCGCGACCTCGGCGCGGACTTCGTGTCCGAGCAGGCCGAACGGCTGCGACACCGGTGCCTCGAACCCCTTGCACAGCCAGGCCACCGGCCGGTGGCAGCCCGCGAGGGCCGTGAGCATTTCCCGCAAGCCCGCCATGGGCGTGGCGACGATCACCAGCTGGTGGGCGCTCGCCAACGCCGCCGGACCGCCGTCGACCGGCGACGCCAGGCGCACGCCTGCGGGCAAGCCGAATCCGGGAAGGTAAGGGACGTTCTCGCCGTGCTGCGCGATCGCGGCCGCCTGCGCCGCATCACGGGCCCACAGGGTGACGCCATGGCGTGCCCCCGCGCTGATCGCCAGCGCCGTGCCCCAGGCGCCGGCCCCGAGCACGAGGATGTCCATGGGTGCGCCGCCCGCTTCGCCTTCAGGCGGACGTGATGATGCGCGAGGGCTGGCCGCCGGCCTGCTGCTGCTGCTGGTCGGCCTGCTGCTGCTCGTACATGGCCTGGAAGTTGATCTCGGCCAGGTGCACCGGCGGGAAGCCCGCGCGCGTGACGATGTCGGACACGTTGGCGCGCAGGTACGGGTACACGATCTGCGGGCACGCGATGCCCATCACGGCCTGCATCTGGTCCTGCGGGATGTTGCGGATCTCGAAGATGCCGGCCTGCTTCACTTCCACCAGGAAGACCGTCTTGTCCTTGATCTTGGTGGTGACGGTGGCGGACACCGCCACCTCGAACATGCCTTCGGCGGCCTGCTGCGCCTCCACGCCCAGCTGGATGTCCACGCTCGGCTGCTCCTGCTCCAGCAGGATGCCGGGGGAGTTCGGCTGCTCCAGCGACGCTTCCTTCATGTACACGCGCTGGATCTGGAAAACGGGATCGTTGTTGTCGGCCATGGCCACTGCCTTTCGATGCGAATGAAAAAGCCCGCCGGAACGCTCCGGGCGGGCGCAATGCGGATGTCAGCCGGCGATTATCTCAGGGCGTGCCGGCGCTCAGGCAGCCGTGCCGTTGAGCAGGGGCACGAGGCCGCCGCGGCCGTCCAGGGCGACCAGGTCGTCGCAGCCGCCAACGTGCGTGTTCCCGATGAAGATCTGCGGCACGGTGCGGCGGCCCGTGATCTCCATCATCCTGGCGCGCTCCTCCGGCTGCATGTCGATGCGGATCTCCTCGATGTCGGCGACGCCCCTGGACTTGAGGATCTGCTTGGCACGGATGCAGTAGGGGCAAACGGCCGTGGTGTACATCTTGACGGGCTGCATGG
>DATAGN010000009.1:0-7137 GCA_036263715.1 Ramlibacter sp. | reverse complement strand
CGTCGGCGTCGTTTTCGCGGCAGCGGCCGCTGCCGGCGCGGCGGACGGCGTCGTGGCTGCAGCCGCGGCCGCGGGCATGGTGCCCGTGGTGGGGACGGCAGCCGTGGCGGCAGTGACAGCCACCGGGGTGACGGCAGCCGCGGCCGCCGGCTTGGCCGCGGGACGGCTCTTCACGTACGCGACCACGCGGTCCTGCGCCTTGCACAGCTGGAACGCGTCCACCTTCGACTGCCAGGCCGAACGCGCGGCGGTTTCCGCGGCCTTGGCCTTGGCGGCCTCGTCCAGCGGCGGCAGCTTGGCCAGCGCGGCGCCGGACACGGCGAGCGCCACGGCGGTGAGCATGAATCGGATCATTGTCTTGTTCTCCTCAGACCGGGCGGACCGTCTGCGTGTCGTCCACGATCACCAGCGGCTTGCTGCGCTGCGCGGGGATCTTGCCGGACTTGATGTCCTCGTACCAGTAGGCGTGGTGCTCGCGCGCCCACTCCTCGTCGACATAGCCTTCGCGCATCGCGCGGTAGGCACCGCGCATGCCGATCGTGCCCATGTAGATGTGCGCGAACAGCATCGCCATCATGATCACCGCGGCCACCGCGTGCACCATGTGCGCAATCTGCATCTGGCCGCGCTCGTAGCCCAGGTTCGGGATCAGCTTGTCCAGCACCAGGCCGGAAGCCACCACGATGCCACCCAGCAGCAGCGTGCCGATCCAGAACATGCCCTTCTCGCCCGCGTTGAAGCGGTTGGACGGCACTTCCTTCTTGCCCAGCACGCCACCGAGGCGCAGCACCCAGGCGACGTCGCCCTTCTGCGGCAGGTTGTCCTTCAGGAAGGTCAGCACGATGATCACCAGCGACACCACGAACAACGGGCCCACGAAGTTGTGGACGTTCTTCAGGAAGTAGGTGAAGTAGCCGAACAGCGTCTGGCCGATGATGGGCAGCAGGAAGAACTTGCCGAAGGCCATCACGATGCCCGAGATCGCGAGGATCACGAAGGCGATCGCATTGGCCCAGTGGGCCGCGCGCTCGAAGGGCGTGAAACGCTCGATGCGTCCCGGCCCGGTGGTGCCGTCCGCATGGCCCATCGGCCCCTTGGCGAAGTAGAAGATCGCCAGCGCCAGCGCCACGATCAGCAGCAGCGCGCCGCCGTAGGGCAGGATCCAGCCGTTGCGCACCTCGCGCCACGCCTGGCCGGCGCTCACGAAACGGGAGCCGGGATACTGCACCGGCCCCTGGATCAGCACGCCCGCTTCGGGGTCCTGGCTCTTGGGCAGGCTGGTGTAGCCCTCCACGCCGCCCTGCACGCCGCGCCACATGGGCGCGTTGTTGCCGGGCTGCACGGTGTTGCGCTGGCCGTTGTTCTGCTTCTCGTAGCCCGGCTCCGAAGACGCGTCGCGCTTCACCTCGGGCTTCACCTCGAAGATGTTCTGGCCCTGGATGCCGCCGGGTGCGGCCTGGCCGGGCACCGGGTCGTCCGGCAGCGATCGGGCGGTCGCAGGCGCCGTCGTCGTGGAGCCACCGCCGCCCGGGGACGAAGTGGTGGACTGCGCGATCGCGGCACCGGTGCAGGCGGCCGTCAGGACCGCGGCGGCGACGAGCTCAAGGAACCTTGACATAGTCGTTCTGTCCGTTGACGGTGCGGACCTTCAGCTTGGATTCCCAGTCGGCCTTGTCGCCCTGCTTCCAGCCGCCGGCCATGTAGGGCGGTTGCTTGCTCGTGCCCTGCCAGGGCGAGGCATCGCTCTTGATGCCGCTGGAGGTCTGCTCGCGCTCGGCGCAGCCGGACGCCGCGAAGGCGGCGACGGCGAGGATCAGAGCGGTGCGCTTCACGACTTGGCACCTCCGGGCTGGCCGGCCTGCTTGGAACCGTAGGCGGTGCCCCAGCCCCACACCTCGGCGCCCTTGCCGCGCTTCAACACGCGGTTGCGGAAGATGTCCGCCACCACGTCGCCGTCGCCGGCCAGCAGCGCCTTGGTCGAGCACATCTCGGCGCAGGCGGGCAGCTTGCCCTCGGCCAGGCGGTTGCGGCCGTACTTCTCGAACTCGGCCTGCGAGCCGTTGGCCTCGGGGCCGCCGGCGCAGAAAGTGCACTTGTCCATCTTGCCGCGCACGCCGAAGGTGCCCGCCGCGGGAAACTGCGGGGCGCCAAAGGGGCAGGCGTAGCTGCAGTAGCCGCAGCCGATGCAGGTGTCCTTGTCGTGCAGCACCACGCCTTCTTCCGTGCGGTAGAAGGTGTTGGTGGGGCAGACGGCCATGCACGGTGCGTCCGAGCAGTGCATGCAGGCGACCGAGATCGACTTCTCGCCGGGCACGCCGTCGTTGAGGGTGACCACCCGGCGGCGGTTCACGCCCCAGGGCACTTCGTGTTCGTTCTTGCAGGCCGTGACGCAGCTGTTGCACTCGATGCAACGCTCGGAGTCACAGATGAATTTCATTCGTGCCATCGTTTACTCCTCAAGCCGCTTTTTCGACGTTGCAGATCGTCGTCTTGGTCTCTTGCATCATGGTCACGCTGTCGTAGCCATACGTGGTGGCGGTATTGACCGCCTCGCCGCGGACCACGGGCGCCGCGCCGTTCGGGTAGTGCGGCAGCATGTCCGCGCCCTGCCAGCGACCGGCGAAGTGGAAAGGCATCCAGACCGTGTCCGGCCCGACGCGCTCCGTCACCAGCGCCTGCACGTTCAGCTGCGCGCCGGTGGGCGTGCGCAGCCAGACGCGGTCGCCCTGCTTGATGTTGCGTTCGGCCGCCGTCTTGGGGTTGATCTCGACGAAGGCTTCCTGCTGCAGTTCGGCCAGCCACGGGTTCGAGCGGGTCTCGTCGCCGCCGCCCTCGTACTCCACCAGGCGGCCCGAAGACAGGATCAGCGGGAACTTGACGTGCAGCTTGTCCTCGATGTTCTTCTGCTGCAGCGTCTTGTACAGCGTGGGCAGGCGCCAGAAGGCCTTGCGGTCGTCGTGCGACGGGTACTTGGCCACCATGTCGGGACGCGTGCTGTACAGCGCCTCGCGGTGCTGCGGGACGGGGTCCGGGAAGTTCCACACGACCGCGCGCGCCTTGGCATTGCCGAAGGGGTGCACGCCGTGGTTCTTCATGGCCACGCGGATCAGGCCACCGGAGTTGTCGGTCTTCCAGTTCTTGCCTTCGGCCGCGGCCTTCTCGACGTCCGTGAGCTCGTCCCACCAGCCCAGCTTCTTCATCAGGACATGGTCGATCTCGGGGTAGCCGGTCGTGATGTCCGAACCCAGCGAGTGCGAGCCGTCCTCGGCCAGCAGGTTGACGCCGTCCTTTTCCACGCCGAAGTTCGCGCGGAAGTTGCCGCCGCCGTCCATCACGTGCTTGGTGGTGTCGTACAGGTTGGGTGAGCCGGGGTGCTTGAGTTCCGGCGTGCCGAAGCAGGGCCAGGGCAGGCCGAAGTAGTCGCCGCCGATGTCGTAGCCCGTTTCCTTGTCCTTGACGTTGCCCTTGGCCTTGAGCGTCTTGACGTCGAAGTGCTGCATCAGGCGCATGTGGGCCTTCAGGCGTTCCGGGCTCTGTCCGGTGTAGCCGATGGTCCACACGAGCTTGTTCATCTCGCGCAGGATGTCCTCGGGCACGGGCTCGTCCATGCCCTTGACCTTCTGCAGCTTGTAGTTCTTGACCAGTTCCTTGCCGAAGCCGAGCTTGTCGGCCAGCTGGTACATGATCATGTGGTCGCTGCGGCTTTCCCACAGCGGCTCGATCACCTTCTCGCGCCACTGCAGCGACCGGTTCGAGGCGGTGCAGGAGCCGCTGGTCTCGAACTGCGTGGCCGCCGGCAGCAGGTACACCGCGCGATTGGGGTTGAGGTCTTTCGCATCGCCGGGCATCGCCGCCATCGCAGCCGTGGCGGACGGATACGGATCCACCACCACCAGCAGGTCCAGCTTGTCCATCGCGCGTTTCATCTCCAGACCGCGGGTCTGCGAGTTCGGCGCGTGGCCCCAGTAGAAGACGCCGCGCAGGTTGGGCGTCTGGTCGATCAGCTCGTTCTTCTCGAGGACGCCGTCGATCCAGCGCGACACGGTGATGCCGGGCTTGGTCATCATGCCGGGGTTCTCGAACCGGCCCTTGAGCCAGTCGTAGTCGACGCCCCAGCCCTTGGCGAAGTGGCGCCAGGAACCTTCGGCGATGCCGTAGTAGCCGGGCAGCGAGTCCGGGTTCGGGCCGACGTCGGTGGCGCCCTGCACGTTGTCGTGGCCGCGGAAGATGTTGGCGCCGCCGCCGGACACACCGATGTTGCCCAGGGCCAGCTGCAGGATGCAGGAGGCGCGCACCATGGCGTTGCCGATGGTGTGCTGCGTCTGGCCCATGCACCACACGATGGTGGAAGGCCGGTTCTTGGCCATCGTCTCGGCGGCCTTGAAGACCTCGGCCTCGGGCACGCCGCAGGCTTCGAACACCTTGTCGGGCGTCCACTTGGCCAGCACGTCCTCGCGGACCTTGTCCATGCCGTAGACGCGGTCGTTGATGTACTTCTTGTCTTCCCAGCCGTTCTTGAAGACGTGGTACAGGATGCCGAACAGCAGCGGGATGTCGGTGCCCGAGCGGAAGCGGATGTACTGGTCCGCCTTGGCGGCCGTGCGCGTGAAGCGCGGGTCGCACACGATCATCTTGGTGCCGGTTTCCTTGGCGTGCAGCATGTGCAGCATGGACACCGGGTGCGCTTCGGCGGCGTTCGAACCGATATACAGGGCAGCCTTGCTGTTCTGCATGTCGTTGTAGGAGTTCGTCATCGCGCCGTAGCCCCACGTGTTCGCCACGCCGGCGACGGTGGTGGAGTGGCAGATGCGGGCCTGGTGGTCGCAGTTGTTGCTGCCCCAGAGGCTGACGAACTTGCGCATCAGGTACGCCTGCTCGTTGGAATGCTTCGACGAGCCGATCCAGAACACGGACTCGGGGCCGCTCGCCTTGCGCAGCTCACCGAGCTTGGCGCCGATCTCGTTGTACGCCTGGTCCCAGGAGATGCGCTGGTACTTGCCGTCCACGAGCTTCATCGGGTAGCGCAGGCGGAATTCGCCGTGGCCGTGCTCGCGGATGGAGGCGCCCTTGGCGCAGTGCGCGCCCAGGTTGATCGGCGAGTCGAACACCGGCTCCTGGCGCACCCACACGCCGTTCTCGACGACGGCGTCGATCGCGCAGCCGACGGAGCAGTGCGTGCAGACGGTGCGCTTGACCTCGATGCGGCCTTCGCCGATGGCCGGGCCGTTGGACTTGGCCTGCGCCTTCTTCACCAGCGTCAGCTGCGAGGCGGCGATGCCGACCCCCACGCCCAGGCCGGAGCGGCGCAGGAACGCGCGGCGGTCCATCGTGGGCAGGGCCGACGCGAGACCGCGCTGCAGGCTGTGGACGAAAGGCGAGCGCGGGGTGGCCTGGGCGGAACCCGACTTCTTCGTGAGCAACATGGAACTCTCCGAACGGATTAGATCAGCGTGGTCTTGTAGTAGCGCTTCACGTGTTCGGACACGTGGTAGCCGCCGCCTTTTTCAGGCGCGGGCGGCTTGGCGTCGCTCGCTGCGGTCTCGGGGGTTGGGGTCTTGGGGAGCGTGGCGACTGCGGCAGTCGCGGCGCCGGCAACGGCGGCTCCCCACATGAAGCCCCGGCGTGAGGGCTTGGATTGGCCTTCGGACATGTTCGTCTCCTGAAGCTCTTATGAACTACTGTGCATACTGTAGTAGAGCGATTTCACCGCGGCAACAAAAGTGCACCGGAGTTGCTCAGGGAAAACGCGAAGGTGACAGCAGCACGACAGGAAGCGTCGCAAAAAGCGACAGGCGGACCTAGGGAAATCGCTGGAGCGTTGGCATGCTTACAACGGCGCGCTTCGTCATCCCCTCCTCCGGGGGGATGACGGCATCCCTCAGTCCAGCATGTCGAAGCCCTGCGCCTCGACCGACATGAACGCCGACGTGAACCCCGCCAGCGCCGCGTAGAAGCGCGCCTTCGGATGCGCCGCGATGGCTTCGCACATGGGCTGCACCCAGGGCTGCACGTGCTCGGCGAAGAACTCGCGTTGCGTGGTCAGGTTCGCCACCGTGACGTCGTCACCGGCGATCAGGTAGCGCATCACCTCGCACACGCAGGCGAAGTGGTCCTCGGTCTCCCCGATCGTCTCGACGCGGGTGAGCCCCATCTGCGCCAGCCCCTCGCGCAGGCGCGCCAGCGGCTTTTCGTTCAGGAAGCCACTGAGGTAGTGCGAGCCGAACAGGTACACCTCGGGCTTGCCCACGCCGCCGAACAGCGCGTCGTATTCATCCGCGATCTCGCGGTCGGTCTGCGCGCGCGCGGCGCCCACCACGGTGCGCCACGGCTCCTCGAGGAAGGCGCCCTGCGCCGGCGCGTCGGTGACTGCAACGCGCAAGGCAGCCAGCAGGTCGGGGGCGGGAGGGGCGAAGAAAAGCTGCGCGAGCAGGCCGTAGATCTCCGCCCGCGCGGTTTCCTCGTCGAGGGCACTGGTGCTGTTCATAGGTTCGAGATGCGCGCCTCGTCGTTGGCGGAGTAGATGTCGATCACGCGGCAGTCGCCGCACATCTTCAGGCGGTCCTGCGCCGCACCCTGGAACATCGGGTGGGCACCGAGCTTGCCGATCATGGCCTCGATGGCCTTGAGCGTGCCGAAAGGCTTGCTGCATCGGATGCACGCATACGGCTTGGCTTCGTTCAGCACGCGCGGCTGCTTGCGCTCAGGCGTGAGCAGCAGGCGCGGCGACAGCGTGATCGCCTGCTCGGGGCAGGTCGTGGCGCACAGGCCGCACTGCACGCAGTTCTTCTCCACGAAGCGCAGCTGCGGCGCGGCCTGGTTGTCCTGCAGCGCACTGGACGGGCAGGCGCCCACGCACGACATGCACAAGGTGCACTTGTCCTTGTCGACGGCGACGGTGCCGAACAGCGCTGCGGCGGGCAGCGCGATGGACTCGGGGCGCTTGGGCGCCTGTTCGACCATGTGGTCCAGCGCGAGGTCGAGCGTCGTGCGCTTTTCGGCGGAGACCGCGAAGCGGGCACGCTCCTTCGGCGAGGCGCCGAAGCGCTTGCCCACCAGGCGCAGTTCCTGGTCGAGGTCGGTCGCATTGCGCCCGCGCAGCAGGCTGAAGTGGCTGCCCTCGTAGCCCAGGCCTTCCAG
>DATAGN010000008.1:0-11543 GCA_036263715.1 Ramlibacter sp. | reverse complement strand
ACGGCCACATTGCCGATCGCATCGTTGCGCGTGCACAGCCACACGCTGCGCATGTTGGCATCGCCTTCGCGGTACGCGTACAGCAGCAGGGCCACGCCCACGTTGGTCGCGAGCGCCAGCGCGCCCACTACCCCCATGGTCACGGGCTCCGGTGCGTTGCCCTCCACCGCCGCCCACAGCGCGCGTGCGAGCACCAGGACGCCGAAGACGACCATGGTCCATGCCTTGAACATCGCGGCACGCGCACGCGCCACCGCGCCCATGGCCAGCACCGCCACGGACAGGCCGTAGTTCACCGCATCGCCGAAGAAGTCGATCGCATCGGCCAGCAGCGACACCGAATTCGCCGAGACGCCAGCGGCGATCTCCAGCACGAACATCGCCGCGTTGGCGAACAGCGCGATCCACAGCACGCGGCGGTACCCGGGCGGGATGGGGCCTTCGGGCAACTCGTGGTGATGGTGGTGGTGACCGTGGCCGTCGTGGGGATGGTGGTGCAGCGACACGGTGCCATTCTCGCCGGAGTGGCGCTACGGAATCGAAGGCGGCAGCGCAATCCCGCGCCGCCGCAGCACCTCGCGCAGGCGGTCCGGGTAATCCGAAATCAGCCCGTCGACCTTCCAGTCCACCAGCCGCTCCATGTCCGCAGGCTCGTTGACGGTCCATGGAATCACCTGCAGCCCCAACGCATGCGCTTCCGCCACCAGCGCCGGCGTCAGGGTGCCGGCGTTGGGCGACCAGATCCTGCCGCCGGCCGCCTTCACCAGGCGCGGCACGCTGCCGTGGTCGTCCAGCCGCAGGCCCGCCGTCCACGCCGGATCGCGCACGTTGTCGCGGTTGGTGAGATACGCCGTCCGAATCCCGGGTTCGAGCTGCTGCACGCGCTGCAGCGTGCGCCAGTCGAAGCTCTGGAGCGTGACGCGCTCGCGCAGGCCAGCCTCGCGGATCACCTGCAGCACCGCATCCGTGAACACGTCCACCGGCGCCGTCTCCTGCGGCTGCAGCGGCGACAGCTTGGTCTCGATGTTGAAGTGCACATGCCCAGCCCCGTGTGTCCGCGCCAGGGCGAACACCTGCGCCAGCGTCGGGATGCGCGTGCCGTCCACCGGCCACTGCGTCGCGAAGGAGCGCGCATACGCGGTGTCCGGACGCAAGCGGCCGACGTCGTACGCCTGCACCTGGGCGAGGGTCAACGAGCGCAGCAAGGGTCCACGCCCGGGTGCGAGCCATTCGCCGGCGGCATCGCGGGTGAAGTTCGGGTTCAGGTAAGGGTCGTGCGCGACCACGACGACGCCGTCGGCCGTCATGCCGACGTCGAGTTCCAGCGTGCTCACGCCCACCGACAGGGCGCGCGCGAAGGCGGGCAGCGTGTTCTCGGGTGCGAGGCCACGGGCGCCGCGGTGTCCCTGCAGGTCGAAGCTGCTGGCAGCGCTGCCCGCGCAGGCGAGCAGCGCGGCGAGCAGGACGTGGCGCAGCAGGCGCACGCTAGTCCAGCTTGGCGCCCGACTTCTTCACCGCCTCGGCCCAGCGGGGCATCTCCGCGGCGAGGTACTTCGCGAAGTCTTCGGCACCGAGGAAAGCGGGATCGGCGCCCTGCGCGATCATGCGGTTGCGGATGTCCGGGCTGGTCAGCACCTGGCGGAGCGCCGCTCAGGCGGGTGGTCACGTCGCGCGGCAGGTTGGCCGGCGCGAGGAAGCCGTAGAAGCCCACCACCTCGAAGCCGGGGATGCCGCTTGCGATCACCGTCGGGATCTCGGGCAGCGCGGGGTTGCGCTCGCGGCTGGTGACCGCCAGCGCCTTGACCTTGCCCTGCTTGTGGTACGCGGCGGCCTGCGGGATCGATTCCGCCATGAACTGCACCTGCCCGGCCATGAGGTCGGTGAAGGCCGGCGCGCTGCCCCGATAGGGGATGTGCACCATGAACAGGCCGGTGGCGCTCTTGAACATCTCCGGCACCAGGTGGCTGATGCCGCCGTTGCCGGCGGAGCCGTAGTTCACCTGGCCGGGCTTGGCCTTGGCGAAGGCGATGAAGTCCTTCAGCGAGTTCACCGGCACCTGCGGGTTCACCAGCAGCGCCAGCGGCTGCATCGCGGTGCGCGCGATCGGCGTGAAGTCGCGCAGCGTCTGGTAGGGCAGCCTGCTGTAGAGGGCCGGGTTGATCACCATCACGCCGGTGTTGGCCAGCATCAGCGTGTAGCCGTCCGCCGGCGCCTTCATCACGTCCTGCGCGCCGACCGTGCCGCCGGCCCCGGCCTTGTAGTCGATCACGATGGGCTGCCCCAGCACCGCCTGCAGCCGGTCGGCCAGCAGCCGCGCATGCTGGTCCAGCGGACCGCCGGCGGGGAAGCCGATGACGAGCCGGATGGGCTTCTCGGGGTACGCGGCCTGCGCGGTGGCGGCGATGCCGGCCAGCAACAGGGCAGCGGCGGTCTTCCAGAACTTCATCGTGACTCCTTGTGCGCGGGATGATACTGAGGCGGCGGCGTCGCCTGCGCGACCGCCGTGGGTGCTTCCCCCAACAGCAGGGGGGAGCGCATTGGCTATCGTCGCGGGTGAGGAGACCCGCCCCTTCCATGGACCGCCCGCATCACAAGTTCTGGCCCAAGCGCCTGCCGCACCGCCTCACGCCGCCCGCCACCTCGCTCTGGGACAACCTGGCGACCAGCGCCCGGCGGTATCCGGCCAAGCCCGCCATCGTGTTCTTCGGGCGCGAGTATCCGTACGCCCTGGTGCAGGAGCAAGCCGAAAGGCTGGCCGCGCGCCTGCATGCGCTCGGCGTGCGCAGGGGCGACCGCGTCGTCCTGGACATGCAGAACTGCCCGCAGCTGCTGATCGCGCACTTCGCGATCCTGCGCGCGAACGCGGTGGTGGTGCCGGTCAATCCGATGAACCGGGCCGAGGAGCTCAAGCACTACATCACCGACCCCGATGCGAAGGTCGCGATCATCACGGGCGACCTGGCGCCGGAACTGGCCAGGGCCGACGCGCAATTGCCGCCGGAGCAGCGCCTGGCGCACATGATCGTCACGCAGTTCACCGATGCCTTCGACCCCGACGCCGCGATGGCGGGCCCGATGCCGGAGGCCTGGAAGCCGTGGCTGCTGCCCCGGCATCCGCTGCCGCAACTGGCGAGCGGGCAGGTGATGGCGTGGACCGACGCGCTGGACAACGCGCTGCCGCTGCCCGCCCTCGAAGTCGGTCCGGAAGACCTGGCCGTGCTGCCCTACACCAGCGGCACCACCGGCAATCCCAAGGGGTGCATGCATCCGCACCGCAGCCTGATGCACAACGCCGTGGCCAGCAGCCTGTGGGGCAACGCCACCCCCGAAGCCGTGACGCTGCTGGTGGTGCCGATGTTCCACATCACCGGCATGGTGAGCAACATGCACGCGAACATCTACACCGGCGCCACGCTGGTGATGATGCCGCGCTGGGACCGCGACGTGGCGGGCTGGCTGATCTCCAACTGGAAGGTCACCAACTGGACCAACATCCCGACGATGGTCATCGACCTGCTGGCGAGCCCGAACTTCGCCAGCTACGACCTCTCCAGCCTGGCCTACATCGGCGGCGGCGGCGCCGCGATGCCGCAGGCGGTGGCCCAGCGCCTGCTGGAGCAGTTCGACCTGCGCTACGTCGAAGGCTATGGCCTCACCGAGACCGCGGCGCCCTCGCACAGCAATCCGCCCGACGCGCCCAAGCAGCAGTGCCTGGGCATCCCGTTCATGAGTTGCGACTCGCGCGTCATCGATCCTGAAACCTTGCAGGAAGTCCCGGCGGGCGAGCAGGGCGAGATCATCGTGCACGGCCCGATGGTGTTCAACGGCTACTGGAAGCGGCCCGAGGCAACGGCCGACGCCTTCATTACGTACGCCGGCAAGCGCTTCTTCCGCACGGGCGACCTCGGGCGCATGGACGAGGACGGCTATTTCTTCCTGACGGACCGCCTCAAACGCATGATCAATGCGTCGGGCTTCAAGGTGTGGCCGGCGGAAGTGGAGGCGCTCATGTTCCGCCACCCGGCGATCCAGGAAGCCTGCGTGATATCGGCGCGCGACAGCTATCGGGGCGAGACGGTCAAGGCGGTGGTCGTGTTGCGGCCCGCGTTCAGGGGGCAGGTCACCGAGCGGGAAATCGTCGACTGGTGCCGCGAGAACATGGCGGTCTACAAGGTGCCGCGCATCGTGGAGTTCGTCGACGCGCTGCCCAAGAGTGGCAGCGGCAAGGTGATGTGGCGCACGCTGCAGGAAGCGCAGGCCGGCACCTGACGAACACGTCCGGTTTGTCGGAACCCGCCTACAGGTTTGCAGGCCACGACCCGTTAGCATTGCCGCGCTGCCGCATCTCCTCGCGGCTGTTCGCATTGGATGAGACGCAACAATCCTTCAGCTCCCATACCCGCGCAGGAACGCGCATCCACCGGCGTCGCCGGGCTGGATGACGTCCTGGGCGGTGGCCTTCCCACGCGGCACCTGTACCTGATCGAAGGCAACCCGGGTTCAGGTAAGACGACGCTCGGCCTCCACTTCCTGCTGGAGGGCCTGGAGCAGGACGAGAAGGGCCTCTACATCACCTTGTCCGAGACCGGGGAGGAACTGCGCACGGTCGCAGCCTCGCACGGCTGGTCGCTGGACGGCGTCGAGATCTTCGAGCTGGTCAGCAGCGAAGGCCTGAGCCCCGACCTCGAACAGTCGATCCTGCATCCCTCCCAGATCGAACTGGGCGAAACGGTGCGTGGCGTCATCGCCGCGGTCGAAAGGCTGCAGCCCAAGCGGGTGGTCTTCGACAGCCTGTCCGAAATGCGCCTGCTCGCGCAGGACCCATTGCGCTACCGCCGCCAGGTGCTGGCGCTCAAGAAATTTTTTGCCGACCAGGGCTGCACCGTGCTGCTGCTGGACGACCGCTCCAGCCGCGACAGCGACCAGCAGCTGCACAGCATCGCGCACGGCGTCGTCATGCTGGAACAGGCGGTCGACCAGTACGGGCCGGAGCGCCGGCGCATGCGCGTGATCAAGATGCGGGGCATCAAATACCGTGGCGGCGACCACGACTTCGTGCTCGACACCGGCGGTGTCTCGGTGTTCCCGCGCCTGGTGGCGGCCGAACATGGCATCGAGGTTCGGCACCAGCTGGTGGGCACCGGGGTCGCCAGGCTCGATGACATGCTGGGCGGGGGCCTCGCCTGCGGCAGCAATGCGCTGTTCAGCGGTCCCTCCGGCGTCGGCAAGACCACCACTGCGATGGCATGCGCGCTGGCGGCGCTCAAGCGCGGCTCCAACGTGGCCTTCTACCTGTTCGACGAAGGCCTCTCCACTTTCATGGCGCGCGGCAAGGCCCTGGGCCTGGACATCGAGCCGTATGTCAAGGACGGCAAGCTGCGCGTGGTGCCGCTGGATCCGGCGGAGGTGTCCGCCGGAGAATTCGCCCACATGGTGCGGCACGCGGTGGAAGACGACCAGGCGGAGCTCGTCGTCATCGACAGCCTCAACGCCTACATGCAGGCGATGCCCGGCAGCAAGTACCTGATGCTGCAGATGCACGAACTGCTCACCTACCTGAACCGCCGCAATATCGTCACGATCCTGATCCTGGCGCAGCACGGGGTGCTGGGGGACATCCAGTCCGACGTCGACATGAGCTACCTGGCCGACGCCATCCTGCTGTTCCGCTTCTTCGAGGCCCGCGGGCGGCTGCTCAAGGCCGTGTCCATGGTCAAGAGCCGCACCAACCGGCACGAGCAGACCATCCGCGAATTCCGCATGGGCTCGGCGGGCCTGGAACTCGGGGACGAACTCACCGACTTCGAGGGCGTGCTGGCCGGCGTCACCATCTATCGTGGCGGCCAGCCGATGCTCGGCGACCGCGACACGGGACGGCGCTGATGGAATTCCGCGTGCTGATCCACGCTCCGCGCGGCCGCGACGGCATCGTCGTGCAGGAGGTCCTGGCGGCACAGCGCATCGCCTCGAAGGTGTGCGCAAGCGAGAAGGACCTGCTGGACTCGCTGGTCGAGGGCGCGGCCGCGGTGATCCTGACCGAGGAGGCACTGCCCGAACTGATGGCGGACGACGGCCTGCTGGAATGGCTCAGGCAGCAGCCGCCCTGGTCGGACTTCCCCTTCGTGGTGCTGGCGACCAAGCGCGAGGGGCGCCGGCCGGACAAGGACTTCCGCTCGCTGCACAACCTGGGCAACCTGGTGCTGCTGGAGCGGCCGCTGAATGCGGAGACGCTGGCGAGCGCCGCCGAGTCGGCAGTGCGCGCGCGCCGGCGCCAGTACGCGGCGCGTGAACATCTCCATGAACTCAAGCGCACGCGCGGCGAGCTCGAACGCCTGAACGCCGAACTCGAAGACCGCATCCTCAAGCGCACCAAGGAGCTTGCGAGCGCCAACGATCGCCTGATGAAGGAGATCAACGAGCGTGAGCGCGCCCAGGCGGCGCTGACGCAGGTGCAGAAGATGGAAGCGATCGGCCGCCTCACCGGCGGCATCGCCCACGACTTCAACAACCTGCTGCACGTGGTCAACATGAACCTCGAGCTGGTCTCCCTCTATGCCAAGGAGGAGAAGGTCAAGCCCGTGGTGGAACGCGCCAAGAGCGCGGCCCGGCGCGGCGCGCGCCTCACCAACCAGCTGCTGTCGTTCGCGCGCAGCCAGTCGCTGCTGCCCAAGCTGACCCGCGTGAACCAGCTGATCCTGGGCATGAAGGACCTGCTGGAGATCTCGGTGGGCTCCGGCATCGAGGTCGAATTCGACCTGTGCGAGGAAGACGCCGCCGTGGTCCTGGATCCCAGCCAGCTGGAAATGGGGATCCTGAACCTGGCCGTGAACTCGCGCGACGCGATGGGAGGAACCGGCAAGCTGAAGATCACGACGGGCACCCGCTTCCTCGACGACGACCGCGACCTACCCGAGGGCGACTACGTGCTGGTCTCGGTCACCGACACTGGCAGCGGCATCCCGTCCAACATCCTGCCCAAGGTGTTCGACCCGTTCTTCACCACCAAGCCGGTGGGTACGGGCACGGGGCTGGGGCTGAGCCAGGTGTACGGCTTCACGCGCCAGTCCGGCGGCGTCGCCCGCATCCGCAGCGCCGAGGGGCAGGGCACGACCGTGGAAATGCTGTTCCCCGAGGCGGACGCCGAGGCGGAGGAGACGAGCGTCACGACGCAGGCGCCGGCAGTGCCCGCCCTCGCCGGCGCCTGCCACATCCTGGTGGTGGAAGACGATCCCGACGTGCGCCGCGTGATCGTCGAGTGCCTGAGCCTGATCGGCTACAAGGTCACCGAGGCGGCCAACGGCAGCGAGGCGCTGGCGCAGCTGGCGACGGCGAAGCCCGACCTGCTGGTGGTGGACTATGCGATGCCCGACATGACGGGCGCCGAGGTCATCTCGGAAGCGCGCAAGCTGGTGGGCGATGTGCCGGTGATCCTGGCCACCGGCTATGCCGACATGGCCGCCGTGGAGCGCCTGGCGGGCAAGCCGAAGATCCTGCGCAAACCCTTCGACATCGCGCAGCTGGGCGACGCGGTGAGCACCGTGCTGGACGCGGCGCGCGACAAGGCGGAGTCGGTGTAACGGGTGTGTTGGGATGCGCGTTCGCGAGCCCAACCTACCGGCACCTGTAGGTTGGGCTGCGCCGCAGGCGCATCCCAACACCATCGCCTCACCTCTTCTTCATCAGCATGCTCCCCACCATCAACCCGATGGCGAAGCACGCATACACGTTCAGCATCTCGGGTCGCCCGAGCCGGTGCTCGAAACCCGGCGTCAGGCGCTTGGGCGTGAGCTGGTAATCCACGAACGAGGCCACGCTGGCCGCCGCGATCGCGCCGGCCGCGGCAGGCAACGGCTCCTTGGCAATCGCCCGGGTGCCCCAGAGCTTGGCGTGCAGGACGGCCCAGAAGACCGACGCGCCGTGGTGAATGAGGTAGCCGACGACGGTATACGTCGGATCGGGGTCGTCCTGCTCCAGCGCGCGCCGGCCGAAGAACCAGTGGCTGATCGCGTTCACGGGCGCCGCGGGGTGGCTGCGCCGCTCCCCTGCGAGCGCGAGGTAGGCCGCCGACACGATGCTGGCGAGGCTGCCCGAGACCAGGCCCTCGCGGAAAGCTTGTTTCCAGGTGCTCATGCCCGCAGTCTAGGCATGCCGGCGCCTGCCGTGGGGTGCGTTTCTCAAAGGGTAACGGCCCCGCGCACGCCGGGCGAGGGCTAGACTGGCCGTTCACCATGCGCGTCCTCGTCACCGGTGCCACGGGCTTCATCGGCCGCGCTGTCGCGCAGGCCCTGGCGGAGCGCGGCCACACGGTGGTGCGCGTGATGCGCCGGCCGCGCCCGCACGACAGCGACATCGTGCAGGCGGACTTCGCACGGGTGCCGGGCCGCGACTGGTGGCTGCGGCGCCTGCACGGCGTCGAAGCCGTGGTCAACGCGGTGGGCATCCTGCGCGAGCAGCGGGGGCAGACCTTTGCCGCCCTGCACACCGACGCCCCCTCCGAGCTGTTCCACGCTTGCGCGGCCGCGGGCGTGCACTGCGTCGTGCAGGTCTCGGCGCTGGGCGCGGACGCTTCCGCGCAGTCGGCCTACCACCGCAGCAAGAAGGCCGCCGACGACGTGCTTCGCGCCTTGCCGCTGCGCGGCGCGATCGTGCAGCCGTCGCTGGTGTACGGCCCCGGCGGCACGAGTGCCGCGCTCTTCAACAAGCTGGCGGTGGCGCCGGTGCTGCCCTTTCCCGACGGGGGCCGCATGCAGGTGCAGCCCGTGCACATCGACGACCTCGTCGCCGGCATCGTGCGCCTGGTGGAAGCTCCGCCGCCGGCGATGGCCACGCTTGCCTTCGCCGGGCCGCAGCCGCTGGAGCTGCGCACGTACCTCGCACAACTGCGCGCTGCGCTGGGGCAGGGCGGCCGGCAATGGATCGTCCCCCTGCCCGCCGGCCTGTTCCGCATCGGTGCTGCCTTCGCCGGGCACCTGCCCGGCAGCATGCTGGACCGCGAAACGGCGGACATGCTCCTGGCCGGCAACGTGACGCCGCGCAACGGCCTGGCGCCGCTGCTGGGACACTCGCCCCGGGCGCCGGGTGCGTTCGTGGCCGCGGGTGCGCAGGAGACCGAACGCCGCAGTGCCGTCATCGACCTCTGGCATCCGGTGCTGCGCGTTGCGCTCGCCTTCCTCTGGCTCTGGACCGCGCTGGTGTCCTTCGGCCTGTACCCGGTGCAGGACAGCTATGCGTTGCTAGCGCGGGTCGGCCTGCACGGGACGCTCGCGACGATCGCGCTGTACGGCGCCGCGCTCCTGGACCTGGTGCTGGGCCTGCTCACGCTGGCTTCGCCGGCGGCATGGCGCTCCTGGGTGTGGGGCTCGCAGCTGGCGCTGATCCTCGGCTACACGCTGCTGATCACCGCCTTCCTGCCGGAGTACTGGTTGCACCCGTACGGGCCGATCTCCAAGAACGTACCGGTCCTCGCCCTGATCGGACTGCTGTGGGCGCTGGAGCCCGCAAGGCGGCGGAGCGACTGATGGACTACCTGGTGCTCAAGTGGGTGCACGTGCTGTCGTCCACCATCCTCTTCGGCGCCGGCGTGGGCTCCGCCTTCCACCTGTTCGCGTCCTCGCTGCGGCGGCGGCTGGGCGGCGTGGTGGCGACGACACGCAACGTGGTCGCCGCCGACTGGATGCTGACCACGCCGACGGCGATCCTGCAGCCCGTCACGGGCATCCTGCTGGTGGACAAGATGGGCCTGCCTTATTCGACGCCGTGGATCGCCTGGTCGCTGGGCCTGTACGCCTTTGCGATCGCCTGCTGGATCCCGGTGGTCGTGATCCAGATCCGCATGCGCAACATCGCCGTGGCGGCGGAACAGGCGGGCGCTCCGGTGCCCGCGGCCTACGACCGGCTGTTCCACCTCTGGACGGTGCTCGGCGTCGCTGCGTTCTTTCCCTTCCTCCTGATCTTCTGGCTCATGGTGACGAAGACCGTGCCCTGGGCCGCCTGAACCCATGTCCCAAGACCTCCTCGATTGCCTGATCGTCGGCGGCGGCGCCGCCGGCCTGACCGCTGCCGTGTACATGGGGCGCTACAAGAGGCAGGCGCTGATCGTCGACGACGGCGGCAGCCGCCTGCAGTGGATCCCGCGCACGCGCAACGTGCCCGGCTTCCCGGATGGCATCGAAGGCCCGGAGCTGCTCGCGCGCCTGCGCGCGCAGGCCGGCAGGTACGCGGTGCCGACGGAGCGCGCGCGCGTGGACCGGCTGGAGAAGACCGCCGACGGCTTCGTCGCAACGGCCGGCGAGCGCAGCTGGCGCGCGCGCTTCGTCATCTTCGCCACCGGCGCGAGCGACGTGGAGCCGGAGATCGAGGGCATCAAGGACGCGATGAAGGCGGGCCAGGTGCGCTACTGCCCCATCTGCGACGGTTTCGAGACGCAGGGGCAGCGCGTGGCGGTGCTCGGGCGCTCCGGCCACGGCCTGCGTGAATCGCTCTTCATCTCCGGCTTCGGCAACCAGGTGACCTGGTTGTCCATGGCGACGCAGGAGGACGTCGACCTGCCGGACCTCGCGCAGCTGCGCCAGTCCGGCGTGCGCATCGCCGAAAGCCCGCCGCTGCGCATCGAATGCGGCGTCGACGACTGCCCCGTGCGGGTGGAGCTGCAAAGCGGGCAGGTGCTGGAGTTCGACACGCTCTATCCCGCATTGGGCCTGAAGCATGCGTGCGATCTCGCCATCGCCCTCGGGGCGAAGGCGCACGAGAACGGCCAGCTGGTCGTGGATTCGCACCAGCAGACCGCGGTGGACGGCCTGTATGCGGCGGGCGACGTGTCGGTGGACCTCAACCAGATCAGCGTGGCCGCGGGGCATGCGGCGATCGCCGCGACGGCGATCCACAATAGGCTCCCGTGAGAACGATCGGAGACCCGCCTTGAAGATCACCCGCGTCGAACCCTTCATCCTGCACGTGCCCGTGACGGGCTCGCAGATCGCCGACAGCACGCACAGCATCACGCACTGGGGCGTGGTGGGCGCACGGATCGACACGGACACGGGTCTCTCCGGCTACGGCTTCACCGGCACCCACGCGCACCTGCCCGGTGACCAGCTGATCACGCGCTGCATCGCCACCTGCCATGCACCCCTGCTGGTCGGCGAAGACCCGCGCGAGGTGCAGAAGCTGTGGCACAAGCTCGCGCGCCATCCCGCCTTGCAGTGGATCGGGCGGGCCGGCATCACCACGCTGTCGCAGGCGGCGATCGACGTCGCGTTGTGGGACCTGAAGGCCAAGGCGGAGGGCGTGCCGCTGTGGGGCCTGCTGGGCGGCCAGGTGCGCGACAAGGTCCGCGCGTACAACACCGACATCGGCTGGCTGTCCATCGCGGACGACCAGCTCGTGGCCGGCGCACGTCGGGCGGTGGAACAAGGCTTCAGCGGGATCAAGATCAAGGTCGGCTCCACGGTGGAGCGGGACCTGCGCCGGCTGGCCGCCGTGCGCGCCGCCATCGGCCCGGACGTGACGCTGGCGATCGACGGCAACGGCAAGTGGGACCTGGC
>DATAGN010000007.1:0-7959 GCA_036263715.1 Ramlibacter sp. | reverse complement strand
GACGGGGGGTCGGCACTTGACATTGATCAGACGCAAGGAAATCTCTTCCTCCCTCTCCCGCTTGCGGGAGAGGGCAGGGGTGAGGGCCGTGGCGCGCCCCCTCCCCTCCCCTCTCCCCGCTCCGCGCCGCGCCAGGGCCTGCGCGGTGCGCGCCCGCCGGGACGGGGACCGGCGCTCGCAGCACGGGCAACCTGGAAGCTCGTCACTCGGCCAGCGCTTCTTACACGCCCAGCGCTTCTTCCTGAAGACGGCTGTTAAAGCGAAAAGCGGCCCGCAGGCCGCTACTGGAAGCCCTGGATCCCCGCCTTCGCGGGGATGACGAAGCGGGGATGACGAGGGCCGGGGATGACGGTAATCAAGGCTTCGCCGGCACCTTGTTCGACAAGCCCCACACATATCCGGACAGCACGTGGATCTGCGCGTCGGTGAGCTTGCCTTCCTGCGCCGGCATCTCGGCGGTCTTGCCGTTGTTGACGATGTTGATGATCGCCTGCTCGCCATAGCCATGCAGCCAGACGTCGTCCGTCAGGTTCGGGGCGCCCAGCAAGGGATTGCCCTTGCCGTCGGCACCATGGCAGGCGGCGCAGGCGGTGAACTTCGACTTGCCCAGCTGCGCCCGCAGCGAGTCGTGCGGCGCCTTGGACAGCGACAGCACATAGTGCGCCACGTTCTTCACGTCGTCGCTGCCACCGACCGCTGCAGCCATGGGCGGCATCGAGCCGGTGCGCCCCTTGTGGATGCTCTCCTTGATCCGGTCGGCCGAGCCGCCATGCAGCCAGTCGCTGTCCGCCAGGTTGGGGAAGCCCTTGCTGCCGCGCGCATCGGACCCGTGGCACTGCGCGCAGTTGTTCATGAACAGGCGCTCGCCCACGCCCATGGCGTTCGCGTCACCGGCCAGTTCTTCCGGCGTGCGGGCCGTGAACTGCGCGTACAGGGGCTCCAGCTCCCGTTTGGCGCGTTCCACTTCGGCGTCGTACTCGGCCTTCTGGCTCCACTTCAGCTCGCCCTCGTAGGAACCGAGGCCGGGATACGCGACCAGGTAGCCCACCGAGAACACGATGGTCAGGATGAACAGGCCCACCCACCACAGCGGCAGCGGGTTGTTCATCTCCACCAGGTCCTCGTCCCAGACGTGGCCGGTGGTGTTGTCCGCCCGCGCCGGCACCTTCTTGCGGGAGGTGACCCACAGCAGGATCGCGCAGGCCGCGATGCCGAGCACGGTGAACACGGTGATGTAGTGCGACCAGAAGCCGCTGATGAAATCGCTCACGACGGTCCTCGCTTTCAGTCTTGTTCGAACGGGATGCGGGCGGCCTCGTCGTGCGCCGCGCGGTTGCGGCGCGACCACGCCCAGCCCCAGATGCCCAGGAAGGCGGCGAACGAGAGCACGGTGGCGATCTCGCGCAGGATGTTGATGTCCATTCTTTTTTCCCTTACTTGAGCGCGCGGCCCAGCGACTGCAGGTATGCGACCAGCGCGTCCTGCTCCGTCTTGCCCTTGAGCTCCGCCGGCGCCTTGGCGATCTGGTCGTCCGTGTACGGAACACCGGCGGTGCGCAGCGCCTTCATGTGGCTGGAAATCGTCGACGCATCGGCCGGCGTCCTGGCCAGCCACGGATAGGCCGGCATGTTCGACTCGGGCACCACGTCACGCGGGTTGTCCAGGTGGATCCTGTGCCACTCGTCGCTGTAGCGGCCGCCCACGCGGTGCAGGTCCGGCCCGGTGCGCTTGGAACCCCACTGGAAAGGGTGGTCCCACACGAACTCGCCGGCGACCGAGTAGTGGCCGTAGCGCAGCGTCTCGGCGCGGAAGGGGCGGATCATCTGCGAGTGGCAGTTGTAGCAACCCTCGCGCAGGTACACGTCGCGCCCTGCGACCTGCAGCGCGGTGTAGGGCTGCAGGCCCCGCACCGGCTCGGTGGTGGACTTCTGGAAGAACAGCGGCACGATCTCCACCAGGCCGCCGATGGCGACGACCAGCAGGATCAGCACGATCATCAGGAAGTTGTTGGTCTCGACCTTCTCGTGCGAGAAGGTGGCGACGGGGGTGGTGTTGTCGCTCATGGTCTTGCTCTTTCGGTTTCAGGCGTGCGCCGGCGTCACCGCGGGAACGTCGAAGCGCACCGCGCGGCCGTTCGCCACGGTCATCCAGGTGTTCCAGGCCATCACGCACATGCCGCCCAGGTACAGCAGGCCGCCCGCGACGCGGATCACGTAGAAGGGATAGGTGGCCTTCACCGATTCGACGAAGGTGTAGGTGAGCGTGCCGTCGGCATTGACAGCGCGCCACATCAGGCCCTGCATCACGCCGGCGATCCACATCGCGGCGATGTACAGGACGATGCCCAGCGTGGACAGCCAGAAGTGCAGCTCGATGGCGGGCACGGAGTACATCTTCTTCTGGCCGAACAGGCGCGGGATCAGGTAGTACAGCGAGCCCATCGTGATCAGGCCGACCCAGCCCAGGGCGCCGGCGTGCACGTGGCCGACCGTCCAGTCCGTGTAGTGCGAGAGCGCGTTCACGGTCTTGATCGACATCAGCGGGCCTTCGAACGTGGCCATGCCGTAGAAGGACAGCGCCACGATCATGAAGCGCAGCACGGGGTCTTCGCGCAGCTTGTGCCAGGCCCCCGACAGGGTCATCATCCCGTTGATCATCCCGCCCCAGCTGGGCGCCAGCAGGATCAGCGAGAACAGCATGCCCAGCGACTGGGTCCAGTCCGGCAGCGCGGTGTAGTGCAGGTGGTGCGGGCCCGCCCACATGTACGTGAAGATCAGCGCCCAGAAGTGCACGATCGACAGGCGATACGAGTACACGGGACGCTCGGCCTGCTTCGGGATGAAGTAGTACATCATTCCGAGGAAGCCGGTGGTGAGGTAGAAGCCCACCGCGTTATGGCCGTACCACCACTGGATCATCGCGTCCTGCACGCCGGCATAGGCGGAGTAGGACTTCATCAGGCCGGCGGGGATGGCCGCGCTGTTCACCAGGTGCAGCAGGGCCACCGCGATGATGAAGGCGCCGAAGAACCGGTTGGCCACGTAGATGTGCCTGACCTTGCGCGTGCCGACGGTGCCGAAGAACACGACGGCGTACGACACCCACACGAGCGTGATCAGGATGTCGATCGGCCATTCGAGTTCGGCGTATTCCTTGCCGGACGTGTAGCCCAGGGGCAGGCTGATGGCCGCCGCGAGGATCACCGCCTGCCAGCCCCAGAAGGTGAAGGCGGCGAGTTTCGGCATGAACAGCTTGACCTGCGACGTGCGCTGCACGACCCAGTAGCTGGTGGCGAACAGGCCGCAGCCGCCGAAGGCGAAGATGACGGCGTTGGTGTGGAGGGGACGCAGGCGTCCGTAGGAAAGCCACGGGATGCCCATGTTCAGTTCGGGCCAGGCGAGCTGGGCTGCGATGAACACGCCGACGAGCATGCCCACCACGCCCCAGACGACCGCCATCAGCGAGAACTGCCGCACGACCGTGTCGTTGTAGGTGGCAGGGGAGACGCTTGGTTGGTTCATGGAAGCACCTGATTGGGATGCTTCGAGTCTCCATTCCGGCGGGAGGGTCACGGTTGATGAATGTCAACCGGCGCGCGTTTGGCCGCGCGAATCTCAGTCGCGCAGGATGCGCTCGCCTTCGGCTTCGACGCCTTCGAACTGGCCGCGCCAGACGGCCCAGCCCAGCGCGCCCAGGATGGCGAGCGCGAGGACCACGGAAAGGGGGATGAGGATGAAGAGGATGTCCATGGTTGCGTCATCCTCGCGCAGGCGAGGATCCGGGGCTTTCTTGCATTTGGGAGCGGGCGCGCTGGATCCCCGCCTCCGCGGGGATGACGGACAGCCGCGCCGCATTCGCCACCACCAGCAGCGAACTCGCCGCCATGCCGATGCCGGCCAGCCACGGCGGCATCATTCCGGCGATGGCAAGCGGCACCGACAGCGCGTTGTACGCCGCCGCCCAGAACAGGTTCTGCCGCACGACGCTGCGCGCGCGCCGCGCCTGCCGCAGCACGAGCGCCACGCCATCGAGCCGGCCGCCCTGGATCATGAAGTCCGACTTCGCCTGGGCCACCGGCACCGCGTCGCCGATCGCGATCGAGACGTCCGCGCGCGCCAGCACCGGAGCGTCGTTCATGCCGTCGCCCACCATGGCCACGCGCCGGCCCTGCTGCTGCAGGCGCGCGACGTGGTCCAGCTTGTCCTGCGGCGTCTGCCGGCCGCGCGCCGTGGCGATGCCGGCGCGTTCGGCGACGCGGCGCACGGCCGCGGACTGGTCGCCGGAGAGCACTTCGAGCTGCAGCCCCATGCGCTGCACGGTCGACACGGCATCGATCGCATCCGGGCGCAGGGTTTCGTCGAGCTCGAAAGTCGCCAGCCAGCCGGTGGCGTCGGCCAGGTGCACCTGGGCGGCTGCCGTATCGGTGGGGGTCACGCCGCAGAAGGTTGCGCAGCCGAGGCGCAGGCAGTGACCGTCGATCTCGCCTTCGACGCCCTGCCCGGCGACCTCGCGGCTGTTGCCCCCTCTCCCGCGTGCGGCAGAGGGTGGGGGTGAGGGCTCGGAGGCAGTCGCGGCCGCCGCGATCGCGCGCGACATCGGATGCAGCGAATGCCGCGCCAGGGCCGCCGCCAGCGCCAGCGCCTGCTGCTCGTCCACGCCGTCGCGCGTGCGCACCGAACGCACGCCCATGCGGTCGGTCGTGAGCGTGCCGGTCTTGTCGAACAGCACGGTGTCCACCAGCGCGCCACTCTCCAGCGCTTCCAGGCGGCGCACGAGGATGCCGCGCCGCGCGAGGGCACCGGATGCGGCGAGCGTGGCCGCGGGCGTAGCGAGCGACAGCGCACACGGGCAGGTGACGATCAGCACGGCCACCGCGATGCCAAGCGCCTGCCCCGGCCCCTGCGGCCACCACCACCAGGCGGCGCCGGCGGCGGCCAGCAGCACGCCGCCGAGGAAGGGCGAGGCCAGCCGGTCGGCCAGCTTCGCGATGCCCGGCTTCCCGTGCGAGGCCCGCTCCATGAGGGCGACGATCTGGCCGTAGCGCGTGGCCCCGCCGACGCGCTCGACCGCCACCACGACGGTTCCGCCGAGGTTGGCGCTTCCCGCCACCACGCCCTGCCCTGCCTGGCGCGGCAACGGGGTCGATTCGCCGGTGAGAAGCGCCTCGTCCACCTGGGTCTCGCCCTCCAGGATGCTGCCGTCGGCCGGGAACACTTCGCCGGCGCGTACGCGCACGCGATCGCCGGGGACCAGGCGCCGCACGGCGATGCGTTCGCTGCTGCCATCCGCGGCAAGGCGCTCCACGGCGTCCGGCATGCGCCGCATCAGCGCCTCCAGCGCGCCGGCCGTGCGGTCGCGCAGCCGTTGCTCCAGCAGGCGCCCGGACAGCAGGAAGAACACGAACATGGTCACCGAGTCGTACCAGACCTCGCCGCCGAGCGGCCCGCGCGCATCGAACGTGGCGGCCGTGCTGGCGCCGAAGGCGATCAGGATGCCCAGCGACACCGGCACGTCCATGCCGATGCGGCCATGGCGAAGGTCGCGCCAGGCGGAAGCGAAGAAGGGGCGGCACGAGAACAGCAGCACCGGCAGCGTCAGCAGCCAGGCGGCCCAGCGCAGCAGCGCGGCGACATCGTCGGTCATCTCGCCGGGGCCGGCGGTGTAAGCGGGCACGGCGTACATCATCACCTGCATCATGCAAAAGCCCGCCACCAGCCAGCGCCAGAGCAAGGTGCGCTGCGCCTGCCGACGCGGCAGCGCCGCGAGCTGGTCGCCTGCAGGCAGCCCGCGGTAGCCGGCGCGCTGCAGGGCGGCCAGCCACTGCGACGGGCGGCCCTGCGCGGCCGACCAGACCACGCGCGCTGTCGCGGTCGCGCCGTTCACCTGGACTTCCAGCACGCCGCGCAGCGGCGCCAGCGCTTGCTCGATCACCAGCGAGCAGCCGGGGCAGTACATGCCTTCGATGGCGAGGTAGGACTCCCAGGTGCCGGCGCGGCCGGGGACGGGGCGGCTGAAGGCTTCGACGTCGGCGTCGAGGAGTTCGTCATTCCCGCGGACGAGATCGTCATTCCCGCGAAGGCGGGAATCCAGGGCTTCCGGATCCAGGGAGCCCTGGCCCCTCGCCTGCGCGGGGTTGACGACGAACGAAGACGCTTGCATGCCGGCAAGGGTAGGCCCCGCCACCCCCGAGGCGCTTGACTTGCATCAACCGCACCCGGACGACGGCGCCTAAGCTCACCCGGCCGGAAAACACTGGCAAGATTCCGACCGTTCCCACCACAAGAAAGACAAGCCCATGAAGATCGTCCTGGCCGCCGACGGCAGCAGCTACACCAAGAAGGCACTGGCCTTCCTCCTCACGCACTCCGAGATCGCCGGGGGCGACGGCCACATCGTCGTGGTCAACGTGCAACCGGCCATGCCGCCGCGGGTGAGGAGCATGGTGGGCGCCGACGCCGTGGCCGGCTACCACCGCGAGGAATCGGACAAGGTGCTCAAGCCGATCGAGAAGTTCCTGCTGCGCCACGACATCGCCTACACGCTGCGCACCGCGGTCGGCCACCCGGGCGTGGAGATCGTGAAGGCCGCCAAGAAGGAAAAGGCCAACATGGTCGTGATGGGCACGCACGGCCACGGCATCCTGGGCCGCGCGCTGCTGGGCAGCGTCGCCCAGAACGTCGTCACCGATTGCGAGATCCCGGTCCTGCTCGTGAAGTAGCCCGGATGCACCCGGACACGCCGGACGCCCTGCAGGCCGTGCTCGCATGGCTGCGCGAGGAGCAGTACCGCTTCACCACCGTCACCCCCGCCACGCAGGCGCGGGTGCTGTCACGCGACCCGACGCGCCGCGCGAAGTCGCTGCGCGACGTGTTCGGCTGGAGCCGCGCCTTCGCGCCGGCGCTGCTGCCAAGGCCCGTCATCGAGGTCCTGCGCACGGCCGGCCTGCTGCAGGACGCCGGCGACGGCCTGGTGCGCAGCGCGATCCGGGTGTCCAGCATCGGCGAGGCGCTCTTCGCCCATTCCGCCTATCCCACCGGCACGGCGGACGCGGTCTTCTTCGGCCCCGACACCGTGCGCTTCGTCGACCTCGTCGCGGGCGAGCTCGCACGCGAGCCCCTGCGCCGCGGCGCGCGCATCCTCGACGTCGGCTGCGGCAGCGGCGCCGGCGGCGTGATGGCGGCGCTCGCCTCGCCCGGCGCTGCCCTCTTCCTGAGCGACATCAACCCGCGGGCACTGCAGTTCGCGGACGCGAACGCACGGCATGCCGGTAGCAAGGTGGAACTGGCCCAGGGTGATCTCTTCGCGCCGCTGCAGGGCACCTTCGACCTCATCATCGCCAACCCGCCCTACCTCAACGATGCGGCGCAACGCACCTACCGGCACGGTGGCGGCCGCTGGGGCGAAGCGCTGTCGCTGCGCATCGTGCGCGAGGGCCAGGCGCGGCTCGCGCCCGGCGGGCGGCTCGTGCTCTACACGGGCGTCGCCATGGGGGAGGACGGCACGGATGTGCTGCTGGCCGGCCTGCGGGCAGAGCTGCAGCACAGCGCTGGACGATGGTCGTACCGCGAACTCGATCCGGACGTGTTCGGTGAAGAGCTGGAAGAGGCTGCCTACGCCGATGCCGAGCGCATCGCCGCAGTCGCGTTCGTGTACCACCAGCCGTGAGAGTGGCTCTTCGGTTCGGTCCTGCCCGGGTGTAGGCCGCCCTCCCACGCCTGCGGGGGGCGAGGCCCGGCACGCTGTCGCACTACATGCATCCACACTTTCGGGATGCATATCGGACAACAAGAATGGCGGCAGCTGCAGGCAGCCGGCACACCGGCTGCGCACCGGCCCCTGTATGAACGTTTGGCCGCAGCCGAACCGGACGCGACGACGCGCGAAGAAGCCGCGGACTTCCTGCGCTCGCGCCTGCACGCGCTGGCCGACACCCCGTCCGATCTGCCCGCCGAATCCGCC
>DATAGN010000006.1:0-3745 GCA_036263715.1 Ramlibacter sp. | reverse complement strand
GCCTGGTCGCGCGCACCGAGGTGATCAAGAAGATCTGGGACTACATCAAGGCCAAGGGCCTGCAGGACGCCAGGGACAAGCGCTCGATCAACGCCGACGAGAAGCTGCGGCCGGTGTTCGGCAAGCCGCAGGTGACCATGTTCGAGCTCGCCGGCATCGTCGGCAAGCACCTGTCGTAGGTGCCGGGCGCTACTTCGGCAGCTTCGTCGCCAGCGTCGCCCAGTCGATCAGCACCTGGACCGCGTCGGGCGGCTGCATCTCCTGCGTGATCGGCACGGTGGAGCGGCCGATGTTGCCGCTCGGGATGCGGCGCAGGAGGTGGCCGATCGGCAGCAGGGCGAGGCGCGCGACCTGCCCGGCCACTTCGCGCCAGTCACGCTGTTCGCGCGCGAGCCACAGCATGCGCCGGTGGCTGTCCAGATGCAGGCCGACGTCCTGCTGGCCGACCACGTGCGCCGCCATCAGCCAGGTCCACTGCATTTCGGGCGGCTCGCCGCTGGCGGCCGTCTCGGCGTACCCTCGCACCAGTCGCGCGTAGGCGATGCGGCGCTCCTGCGGGCTCAGAATGTCCATGCGGGGATTCTGTAACATCCGCGCTCGCCGCCCCTGACAAGCGCGGCATTCCCGCACATGCCCGAAGGACAGGACCATCCCGTGAACCCCTCTGCCATGCTGCGCGAAGCGGAGCCGCTGCGGCTGCGCAGCATCCTCGCGATGGCGGCCGTGCTGCTGGCCGTGCTCTGGCTGCACCTCCTGTCCGCGCTGTTCGCCGGCCTGACCGGCTACGTGCTGTACCGGCGGGTGCGCGCCTTCACCGGCCCGGCGCATGGCCACTGGACCGTGCGGGCGGTGCGCTGGCTGATCGTGTCGGCGGCGGTGATCGGCATGTCCTTGGCGCTGCTGGCCGCCTTCGAGCTGCTGTTCAAGTCGGGCGGCCTCGGACGCCTCATGCAACTGGTGGCGGACACGCTGGACCAGCTGCGGGCGACGGCGCCGCCCTGGGTCGTCGCCCGCCTGCCGGAATCGGCCGATGCCGTGCAGAACGCGGTGACCCGGTGGCTACGCGAACACGCGGGCGAGATGCAGCGCTGGGGCATCGACGCCCTGAAGATCCTGGTGAAGCTCATCATCGGCCTGGTGATCGGACTGATGGCAGCGGCAGCCCGCGCCGACAGCGTGGGGCCGCCGCCGCGCCCGCTGATCCTGCTGGCGCAGCAGCGCATGCTGCAGCTGGCCAACTCCTTCGGCAACGTGTTTTCGGCGCAGCTGCGCATCTCCGCCATCAATGCGGCGCTGACCGGCATCTACCTGCTGGCCGTCCTGCCGGCGCTGGGCTACAAGGTGCCGCTGGCGCCGACCCTCGTCGGCTTCACTTTCTTCGCGAGCCTCGTGCCGATCGTGGGCAACCTGCTGTCGAATGCGGCGATCACCGTGGCTGCGCTGACCGTCTCCGTCTGGCTTGGCATTGCGTCGCTCGGATTCCTGGTGGTGATCCACAAGCTCGAGTACTTCCTCAACGCCCGCATCGTCGGCGGCCACACCAACGTGCCGACCTACACCATGCTCGGCGCGATGCTGGTGCTCGAGGCCGCCTTCGGCATCGCCGGCCTGGTGGCGGCGCCGATCTACGCGGCGTGGCTGACCCGCGAGCTGCGCGACGGCGGCTGGATCTGAGGACGCGTCATGCCCACTGGACAAACCCTGGAACGGTTCATCGCCCGCGTGGAGCAGAACGCCCACGTCGAGGCCATCGGGGAGTTCTACACCGAGGACGCCTCGATGCAGGAGAACAACGAGCCGCCGCGGGTCGGCCGCGACCTGCTCATGGCCCATGAGGCGAAGGCGCTGGCCCGGGCCGCCTCCGTGCACTCGCGGTGCGTGCGACCGGTCTTCGTGAACGGCGATCGCGTGGTGATCCGCTGGATCTTCGAGTTCACCTATCCGGACGGCAGCAGGCGCCGCATCGAGGAGCTCGCGTACCAGCGCTGGGAAGGCGAGCGCATCGCGCAGGAGCAGTTCTTCTACGACCCGAAGCAGTTCGCCGCGGCGAGGCCCTGAGCGGGGGCTGAATCGCTGGCCCCGGTCACGCCGGCGTGCGCAGGTGCCACGCCTTCGGCCGCGTGAACGCCTGGATGCCGTACTTCGACAACGTCAGCCCCACGCCGGAATCGCCGACACCGCTCCACGGCAGGCGCGGGCTGACGCGGTCGCAGCAGTTCCAGTAGACGCTGCCGGCGCGCACCTGCGACAGCACGCGGCGCGCCCGCTGCTCGTCGCGCGTGTACACGCCCGCGGTGAGGCCGTAGCGCGTGTCGTTCATCAGCCGCACCGCTTCGTCGTCGCTCTTCACCCGCTGGATCCCGATCACCGGGCCGAAGCTTTCCTCCCGCATGATCTCCATGGTGTGGTCCACGTTGATCAGCACGGTGGCATCGAACCAGTTGCCGGCGCCGATGCGCCGCTCGCCGCCCACCAGCAGCGTCGCGCCCTTGGCGATGGCGTCATCGACCTGCTGCTCCAGGACGTCGAGCTGCGGGGCGCGCGTGATGGCGCCGATGTAGGTGTCCTCGCGCATCGGGTCGCCCATGCGAAAGCCCGTCACCGCCTTCACGAAGGAATCGACGAAGTCGTCGTGGATCTTCTCGTGCACGTAGATGCGCTCGACCGAACAGCAGCTCTGGCCCGTGTTGTACATGGCGCCGTCCGCCAGCGATTCGGCCGCCGCCGCGGGATCCGCGTCGTCGCAGACGTAGGTCGGATCCTTGCCACCCAGCTCCAGCTGCAGCTTGACGAAGCGCCGGCCCACCGCCTGCGCGATGCGGGCGCCCGTGGCGTGCGAACCGGTGAAGAAGACGCCGTCCACCTGCTGCTCGAGCAGCGCCGCGCCGACTTCTGCGGCGCCGACAAGGCAGACCATGATGTCGCGCGGCACGCCCGCCTCGTGCAGCAGCCGCGAGATCTCGAGGCCCGTCAGCGTGGCGTACTCGGAAGGCTTGTACAGCACCGCGTTGCCGGTGAGCAGCGCCGGCAGGATCACGTTGCAGCCGACGAACCAGGGATAGTTCCAGGCCGAGATGTTGGCGACAACGCCGAGGGGCTCGTGGCCGATCTGCTCGCGCATGCCGCCGTCGTCGAACACCGTCTCGGGGGCGACGGCCTGTTCGGTTTCCGCCAGGAAGAAGTCGATCCGGGGCAAGAGGCCATTCAGCTCGTTGCGCGACATCCGGATCGGCTTGCCGGTCTCGCGCGTCATGGTGACGGCCAGTTGCTCCAGGTCCCTGACCACGCCGGCGCGGAACATCTCGACGCAGGCCCGCCGTTCCTCCAGCGGGCGCGCCGCCCAGGCCGGCTGCGCCGCGCGCGCGCTGCGCGCTTTCGCCGCAACGGATTGCGCATCGTCGCCGGGCAGCGCAATGATCAATTCGTCGGTCGCGGGGTTGTAGATATTGAGGGTGCTCATTGTTTTCGGGCCGCCTGGGCGGCCTGCAGGAAATCGCGCAGCAGCGGCGTGTCGTCGACGACGCCCAGCTCAGGCCGGTGGAACTCGGGGTGCCATTGCACGGCGGCGATCCAGCGACCTCCCCTGTGGCGGATCGCCTCGATCACGCCGTCGTCGGGCGACATGGCTTCCGCTTCGAAGCCCGGCGCGAGATCCTTGATGCCCTGGTGGTGCACGCTGTTGATCTTGTGGCGGCCGGGCGGCAGCAGTTTCGACAGGCGAGTCCCGGGCAGGATATCGACCTCG
>DATAGN010000005.1:0-2547 GCA_036263715.1 Ramlibacter sp. | reverse complement strand
GCGGTCCGAATTCGTGCTGGCGCGCGAGCCCTTCAGGTGCGCCTCCACATCGCTCGCCTTGTCGCCCACCGCCTGCACCGCTTCGCGCAGCTGCTCGGTGGTGGCGTCCAGCCGTTTGGCCCAGCCGGCGGCGGCTTGCGGGTCGTCCAGGTCGATGCGATCGGGCTCCACGCCCGGTTGGTTGGCCATGCGGTTCTCCGGTTCAGGGTTCACAGCGCGCAAGCTACCGCAACCTCGGCGGTCCCCTTGTAGGCCTGCACCGCAGGCGGCCACACGGCCGCGTTCGGGCCGCGCCCGTATCATCCGTGCATGCCTGCTTATGCATTCGAGGCACTCGACGCCGAAGGCGCCACCCAGAAGGGCGTGGTCGAGGCCGACACGGCCAAGGCCGCCCGCGGGCTGCTGCGCGGCCGCGCCCTGGTGCCGCTGGAGGTGCGGCCCGTCTCGTCGGGCGAGGGCAGCGGCGGCCCGGCCACGCGGGCGCTGTTCCGACGCTCCGTGTTCAATGCCACGAGCCTGGCGATCTGGACGCGGCAGCTCGCCGGCCTGGTCGGCTCCGGCCTGACGCTGGAACGCGCGCTCACGGCGCTGGCCGACGAGGCGGAGAACGAGCGGCAGCACCACCTGCTGGCGGCACTGCGGGCCGAGGTGAACGCGGGCTCGTCCTTCGCCAAGGCGCTCGCGCGCTTTCCCGGCGAGTTCGAAGAGATCTACATCGCCGTCGTGGGCGCCGGCGAGGCCAGCGGCCACCTGGGTGCGGTGCTGGAGCGCCTGGCCGACGACCTGGAGGAGCGGCAGGCGCTCAATGCCAGGCTGCTCGCCGCCACCCTGTATCCGGCCATCGTCACCGTCGCTGCGATCCTGATCGTGCTGCTGCTCATGACGTACGTGGTGCCGCAGGTGGCGAACGTGTTCGCGGGCAGCAAGCGGGCGCTGCCCTTCCTCACCGTGATGATGCTCGGGCTCAGCGCCTTCCTGCGCAGCTGGGGCATCCCGCTGCTGGTGGTGCTGGCTGCGGGCTTTGCGCTGCTGCGCTTCATGCTGCGCAACGAAGGCTTTCGCGAGCGCTACGACGCGGCCTGGCTCAAGCTCCCGGTGCTGGGGCGTCTCTCGCGCGGCTACAACGCCGCGCGCTTTGCCGGCACGCTGGCGATGCTCGCCGGCGCCGGTGTTCCGATCCTCAAGGCACTGCAGGCGGCGGCGGAGACGCTGGGCAACCGCGCCATGCGCGTGGATGCGCTCGATGCCCTGGTGCTGGTGCGCGAAGGCGCCCCGCTCGCCTCCGCCCTGGCGCAGAAGAAGCGCTTTCCCGGCCTGCTGTCGATGTTCGCGCGGCTGGGCGAGCAGACGGGCCAGCTGCCGTCGATGCTGCAACGCGCCGCCAAGCAGCTGTCGGCCGAAGTGCAGCGGCGGGCGCTGCAACTCGCCACGCTGCTGGAGCCGCTGCTGATCGTCGGCATGGGCCTGGTGGTCATGCTGATCGTGCTGGCGGTGCTCCTGCCGATCATCCAGCTCAACCAGTGGGTCCGCTAGTGGCACTCCCCTCCCTCGACGACAAGCTGGTGGTGGCGATCTCCTCGCGCGCCCTGTTCGACTTCGAGGAGGAGAACCGCGTCTTCGAAAGCGGCGATCCGGACGGCTACATGCGGCTGCAGCTCGATCGGCTGGACCAGCCGGCGAAGCCGGGCATCGCTTTCTCGCTGGTCAAGAAGCTGCTGGCCTTCAACGACGAGACGACGCAGCACGTGGAGGTGGTCGTCCTGTCACGCAACGACCCGGTGTCCGGCATGCGGGTGTTCCGCTCGGCGAAGCACAACGACATCCACCTGCAGCGCGGCGTGTTCACGCAAGGGCGCTCGCCCTTCGGCTACCTGCGCGCGCTCAAGGCCACGCTGTTCCTCTCGGCCAACGAGGCGGACGTTCGGGGTGCGCTGGCCGCCGGCTATCCGGCCGCGCGCGTGCTGACCGAATCCGTGCTGGCCAGCGCCAACTATCCGAACGAAGTGCGCATCGCCTTCGACGGCGACGCCGTGCTGTTTTCGGACGAGGCCGAACAGGTGTTCCAGGCGCGCGGGCTGGAGGCCTTCCAGGAGCACGAATCGAGCAAGGCGACGCAGCCCCTGCCCGGCGGCCCCTTCAAGCCGCTGCTGGCGGCGCTGCACCGGCTGCAGCGGGCCGGCAATGCGCAGATGCGCATCCGCACGGCCCTGGTCACGGCGCGCAGTGCTCCGGCGCACGAGCGCGCCATCCGCACGCTGATGGCGTGGAAGGTGGACGTCGACGAGGCGATGTTCCTGGGCGGCTTGCCCAAGGGCGAGTTCCTGCGCGAGTTCGAGCCGGACTTCTTCTTCGACGACCAGACGCGGCACGTCACCAACGCGGCCCTGCACGTGCCGGCCGGCCACGTGGCCGCGGGCATCGCCAACCCGGTGGCCTGAAGCTCAGTCGCGGATCGCCGGCGCGGGGGCGGGCAGCGCCGCCAGGAAGGCGTCCAGGGTCCCCGCTTTGGCGAACGCCAGGGCGCAGGACAGCGCGGGGTCCGGCTCC
>DATAGN010000004.1:0-2892 GCA_036263715.1 Ramlibacter sp. | reverse complement strand
CGGCGTCAGGCCGCTGAACAACAGGACCGCATCGAAGATCGCGCTGGGCTCGCGCCCAGCTTCCGTGCCATGCCACTGGACCAGCCGGTTTTCCGCCAGCTCCAGCGCGTAGTCCAGGTCGGGTGCGAGCCGGGCGTGCGGCATGCGGCGATGCAGTTCGTCGGCCACGTTGCCATGCTGCATGCCCGCGCCCGCGTGGAACACGGCCACGCCGCGCTCCGCGGCCGTGCGCTCGAAGACCGAGACGGTCGTCGCCACGCTCGTGTCGATGTGCCGAACGCGCGACCAGTCCAGCACCACGCAGGTCGCTCCTTCGCAGCCGGCGTGCAGCGATTCCTCGAGGCTGGCGGCGACGGCGAAGAACATGTCGCCTTCGAGCTCGAAGACGCGGATCTCCCGGCCGTGCCTGGCCAGCACGCGCAGCTCCGCAGAGGCACGCGCACAGTTCGACGACACCTGCTCGCCGGTCCAGACGTGCCGCACCGGTTGCCGTGCGCTGCGCACCGCGAACAGGAACAGTCCCAGCACGAGGCCGGCGAAAGCCGCGACCACCATGTTGGCGGCCACCGCCAGGAGTGTCACGGCGGCCACCAGGGCGAGGTCCTCGCGCTGGTTGTCGGCCAGCTTCACGCCGCGCAGCCACTGGGCCAGCAGCCGCAGCGAAGGGCGGTCCAGCAGGAACCAGGCGTCGCACAGCAGCACGCCCACCACCGCCGCGAGCGGCACCCATCCCAGCACGCCGGTCAGGAACACCACCATCGCGAGCACCGCCATCATCACCATCGTGAGCGGTCCGACCCGCGAGGTGCGCGCCACCGCGAGCGACACCATGATGCTGCCGGAGATCGGCGCCGCGCCCACCATTCCCGCGGCGGCCATCGCGGCTCCGGTCACCAGGCCGTCGCGCCGGCCCCGCCTGCGCTTGCCGTCCACCTGCGTCATCTCCTGCGCGCCGATCTCCGTGTTGATGAAGATCATCGTGCCCAGGATGGCGCCGTTGCCGAGGACCAGCAGCACGGCGGGCCAGATGCGCACTTCCGCAACGAGCAAGGCGCCGAAATCCGCTCGCAGCGCCGGCAGCCCGAAGGAGAGCCCGCCGCCGCTGACCATGGGCGCCGGCTGCCCTTGCCACGCCCAGAACACGCCTGCCAGCAGGCCCAGCACCAGTCCCAGGGCCGCCGATGGCCAGCGCGGCCGCCAGCGGCGCAGCACGTAGGCGCCCACCAGCGATACGGCGGCGATGCTGGCGACCACCATCACGCCGGGGGCCTGCAGCACCTGGTGCCAGAGGCTGCGCGACTGCGACACCAGTTGCACCACCGCGATGCTGTTCGAGAAGCCCGCGAACACCGGCGCGGGAATGAAGGGCGTCAGGCGCTCGGCCCGCAGCAGGTACAGCAGGCACACGAACAGGCCGGCGCTGGTGGCCACCGCAGACAGGAACGCGAGGCGGATGCCGGGCGTGTCCGCCAGCTCCCACGTGGGCAGCTGCACGAAGATGTGGTCCAGCATGGCCGCCAGCGTGGTCGCCTCGAAGATGCGCGCGGTGAACATGACGGGCCGGTCGTTGCGCGCCGCCGCCAGGTGCACGCACGCCAGCGCCAGCATGGTGGCGAACAGGCCGGAGGCCATCGCCTCGGGGCCGATGCGGCTGAACACCAGCGTGGCGCAACCCAGGCTGAGCGGGATGGCCGTGGCCGCCGCTTCGAGCGAGCCCACCCAGGAGGTCCGCCATCCCGCGCGGCCGGCGCCCGCGACCTGCGCGAACCAACTCGTGCCTTCCATGCTGCCCCCGCGTGCGGCTCGGCGAACCGCCAGCACCGGGTTGTAGCGGCGTGCAGCCGGCCGGCCATCTCCCGGATGGAAGGCCGCCCCCGATCGGCAGAGGCGAGCTCAGGCGCGCAGCACGCGCGGATCGCTGTCGCTGTAGAGCGCGGCGACGTCGGCAGCGCGTCGCGCCAGCACGGCACGCTGGTTGATGTAGCCCTTGTCCGTGATCTCGCCCGCGTCGGCGCTCGGCGGCTCCGCCTGCAGCAGCGCCCGCGTCGGGCATTGCGAGGAGCCGCCGCCTTCCTGCCGCAGTCGACGCAGCGCCTGCAGCACGTGGGCGGCAAGCTCGCCTTCCGGCAAGGACTTCGCTTGCGGCGTCGGGAAGACCAGCAACCCGATCTCCGCCTGCTCGTGGCCGGTGACCACCACGTCGGCCACGTGCGGCGCCAGCTCGCTCACGATGCGCGGCCGCAAGGTGCCGACGCTCACCCAGGTTCCCGTCGTCAGCTTGAAGTCCTCGGCGACGCGGCCGTCGAAGCTCACGCCCTGCCCCGGGTCGTTCGCGTCGATCAACTTGCCCGCATCGCCGATGCGGTAGAAGCCTTCCTCGTCGAACGCTGCGGCGGTGAGGTCGTCGCGGTGCAGGTAACCCGGAAAGACGTTGGGACCGCGCGTGCGCAACTCCAGCTTGCCGCCGTTCGGCACGAGCTTCAGCTCGGCCCCGGGCAGCGGCAGGCCCAGGCAGCCGGCCTGCGCGATGTGCCAGTGCACCGTGGTCACCGCCGGCGAGGTCTCGGTGGCGCCCCACGCCGACGTGAACCACAACGGCCGGTCGCGCACCTTCGCGGCCACCGCTTCCAGCCGCGACCAGACGCTTTGCGGCAACGCCGCGCCCGCGTAGAAGATGCCTTCCATGCCACCCAGCACCTCGCGCGCGCAAGCGTCGTCCTGTTCCAGGAACGGCAGCAGCATGTCGAAGCCGCGCGGCACGTTGAAATAGAAGTTGGGCCGCACCTCGCGCAGGTTGCGCAACGTGCGCTCCACGAGCCCGGGCGCAGGCCGGCCCTCGTCGATGTACAGCGCGCCGCCGTGCGCGAGCACCATGTTGAAGTTGTGGTTGGC
>DATAGN010000003.1:0-15178 GCA_036263715.1 Ramlibacter sp. | reverse complement strand
GGAATACGCAACGTGGGCAGCGGCATGATTGCAGCGACCTCGCAACAGTACCCGCTGAAGATGGGCGCCATGGGTGTGCGCGCCGGCGTCGAGTACGCACGCACTGGCAAGAAGCCCAGCGGCTACACGAACACCGGCGTGATGCTGATCGCCGCAAAGAGTGTGAATGGCGTGGCCAGCAGGGACGTCAAGAGCGGAACGGAGCTTTGCTGGGGCAAGAGGTGAGCCTGCCGCCCGGCGCGGCGGCAGATCGAATCCCGCCGCGCGGCGAGGAACAGTTCGCGCGCCTGGTCGAATCCATCTCGGACTATCTCTGGAGCGCGGAGACGGCACCCGGCGCAACGCTGACGTACCGCTACTTCTCGCCGGTGGTGCTGCGGATCACCGGCCGCGCGCCGGAATACTACGTCGGGTGCGGACTGCAGGTCTGGCTGGAGACCATCGACGTGCAGGACCGGCACTCCGTGCAGCGTGCAATGCAGCGGCTGTTGCAAGGCGATCTGGACCGGCTGGATCTGCAGTACCGCATCCTGCGGCCGGACGGAAGCTTGCGCTGGGTGCGCGACAGCATCCACGCGACCCGCTTGGCCAACGGGCACCTGCTTCTGGATGGAGTGGTGAGCGACATCACCGACCGGCAGTTGGCGGCCACAGCCCTGCGCGAGAGCGAAGAGCGCTTTCGCAGCCTGACCGAACTCTCCTCGGACTGGTACTGGCGCCAGGACGAGAACCTGCGCTTCACGTACCTCTCCAGCCAGGCGATCGACCTGACCGGCCACACCGGCGAATCCTCGTACGGCAAGACCCGCTGGGAGCTCACCAACATGTGGCCGCTGTCGGGCTCGTGGGACGACCACAAGGCGGTGCTCGCCGCCCGCCTGCCGTTTCGCGACCTGGAGTGCTGCCGCATCGGCCTGGATGGAGCGATTCGTTATCTCAGCATGACTGGTGCCCCGCTGTTCGACGAGTTCGGCCACTTCCGCGGCTACCACGGCATCGGCCGCAACATCACGGAGCACAAGCGCATCGAGGCGGAGCTGCGGGCCCGCCAGGAAATGCTGGACCTGGCCCAGGCGGCTGCACGCGCCGCAGCATTCGAGTGGCGTTTCGGCTGGGCGGAACGGCACACGCGCTGGTCGCCCGACCTCGAGCCGATGCTGGGAATCACGCCCGGCGCGTACGACGGCACCTTCGAAAGCTGGAAGAAGCTCGTCCACCCTGACGACCAGCCGATCGCGGAAGATGCGATCAAGCGCGCCAGCGATGCAGGGGACGTGTCCTTCGAGTACCGGGTGGTCCACAGCGACGGCTCCACCCACTGGCTCCAGCTGAAGGGACGCCTGCGGGTCGAGGACGGCACGAATGCCCGCCTGGTCGGCTTCATGCTGGATGTCACCGAGCGCCACAAGGCCGAGGAGGATGTGCAGCGCCTGGAGCACCAGTTGAACCAGGTCCGCTCGGAACTGGCGCGGGTCGCCAGGGTCACCAGCTTCAGCACCCTGGCTGCCTCCATCACGCACGAAGTCAGCCAGCCACTCGCAGGGGTGATCACCAACGCCAGCACCTGCGTGCGCGTGCTCGATGCGGACCCGCCCAACCTGGTGACCGCGCGCGAATCGGCACGCCGCATCATCCGCGACGGCAATCGCGCCGCCGAGGTCATCACCCGGCTGCGTGCCATGTTCAGCAAGAAGAACTTCACTCTGGAGCGCATGGACCTGAACGAGGCGACCCGGGAGGTGATCGCCCTGTCGCTGAACGAACTGAGGCGCCACGAGGTGCAAGTGCAGTCGCAGCTCGCGCCTGACCTGCCGCGCGTGGCGGGCGATCGCATCCAGCTGCAGCAAGTCGTGCTGAACCTGCTGCGCAATGCCGCCGAGGCCATGGCGGACGTGAGGGATCGTCCCCGGATCGTCCTCATCCGAAGCGAACGGGAGAGCGATGATGCGGTGCGCCTGAGCGTCTCCGACACAGGTGTGGGCTTCGACAGCGTGAGCATGGACAAGCTGTTCGATGCCTTCTACACCACCAAGAGCGGCGGCATGGGCATCGGTTTGTCGGTGAGCCGCTCGATCATCGAGCGCCACCAAGGGCGCCTGCGCGCACAGCCGAACGACGACGGCCCAGGCGCCACGTTCTTCTTCACCATCCCCTTGAACGTGGAGCACGGCACCTAGCGCTCGCGCATGTGACCTTGAAAGGCAAGCTGCACGCGCATCTGCATTCAAGCGCTGTCCCGCCTTCGCTGCGCCGGAGGTGAGCGTGCGCCTCTGGAGCTCGCCTGCGGCCGCAAGCAGCGTATTGATCTCGGCGTGCAGAATGCGCTGCCGCGCAGAACAACGGCATGCGCACGCGACCCCCCCTCATCTCACCTCCGCATGAAGAAAATTGCCTTTGTGGTCCTCACCCTTCTGTTGTCGCAAGCATCCACCGCTCAACTCGCAGCCGACGATCTCCAACGATTCCAAATCCTGTTGGTAAGCACCACCAACAATCCTGTGCGGGACTGCGCCGACTCCGGGATGAACAAACTGTATATCTACCGCGTGTACCAGGTGACCAGGAAGACCGATGCCGAGATCGACGAGGCGCAGCTTCCCGGCGTGCAGGACGAGGCCTTGCAGGTCCAACTCCGACGCGAGATCGCGGCGTGGCAGCGAGTGCGCATGCCCAACGCGCCGGCCCAGGTCAAGTTCGATGCTTGTTTGAACGAAGCGGGGCTGCCCACCAGCGAAGCCCTCAGTCGCCTGCATCTGCACTGCTTCGGCAACTCCCTGTTTGCCATCGACGTCCTGCAAGCGAAGGACACGAAGCAGTCGGCCGCACAGGTCAAAGCACGCATGGCGCGCGTCCGGCTGGCGCTCTCACCCACGCAGGCAAGCGGCTTTATCGACGAGGTGTTCGCGGCGCGCAACCGCGACGAAGAATTTGCCCTCGCGCGCGAGCTATTTTCGTCGTGCGTCGCGGCGAACAACGGGCGGCATTGACATGCGTGGCGCCGGCGATCGGTCAGGCGCCGACAAGGCAGTAAAGGATCGCAGCAACGCATCGAGCACGCTCGCGCTGCTTGCATCGGCGGAACTCACCCGCGGCGGAGATCGCACACGGGCTCGGGCACGCCGCAGGCGGCCTCAGCGCGACGCGCAGAGCTCCTTCAGACGGCCAACGAGTTCGGCAGCCTGCTCCGGCTGCAGCCCCTTGAGGGTGAGCTCCAGGCGCCGCCCGCCGTCGAACAGCTTGATCTCGCCCTTGCCCTCCGCGTAAGCGACCGCTTCGCTGGACGCGCGTGGACGCTTCACCGGACCCTTGTCCGCCTTGGCGGCGTCCGCCAGCACATGGCGGTAGCCCCAGCCGTTCTTTTCCACCAGCGGGATGTACTCGATCGTGTTGTCCTCGCCAAAGCCCCGGCAGTACTCACGCAACGCATTGAGCATCTGGAAGTTCAGCAGCGACGGATGGTCGGCCAAGCCGAGGACCACCCGCTGCGGAAGGCTCGCCAACGCCAGCGTGCGGCTTACGGTGGACTCTGGCAGCTCCAGTGCGGATGCCAAGTCGGCCTGGCTCGCGAAAACGCCTTTCTCCAGCAGTTCCTTCCACTTCAGCGCGTCGTCCAGCGGCGTCTGCTCGCGCCGGCGAACGTTGGCATCGCGCGCATGCTTGTACAGCTCCTGGTCGCTCGCCGGCCGCGGCTGGATCTCCACGCGAAGCGTCTTCAGGCCGGCGGCGCGCGCCCCGCGCAGGCGTGTCTCGCCCTCGATCAGGACGACGGCGCCCTCGCCTTCCGTGAAGCCGGTGGCGGCCACCCGCTGGCCACTCGTGGACAGCGAGATGGCCATCTCGTCGACAGCCTGCGAGGTATAGACCACGCGCGGGTTCAGCGGGTTGGAGCGGATGCGCTCCAGCGGCACCTCGTAGACCTGCCCCAGAACGTAGATGGGTGCCGACGAAGCGCCCTCGGCGTGGACCACCGAGTGCAGTGGTGTCACCGCGGACACGCGCGGGTCTCCCACGATCGGAGCGACGGCCGCCGTCGCTTCCGCAATGGCCACCCGCTCTTCGGACACCGTCCGCCGCTTGAATACCGTACCAGTCATGCTGCCTCCGCTTCCTGCGCCCGTGTCAGGATCTCGTCGTACACACCGCGCATCTCGTTGATCGCCTTTTGCGAGCGGTCCTTGCCGCGCAACTCGTGCACCGCGCGTCCCGAGCGGCCGGTCGCCAGCCAGGACGAGCGCATGGCGATGTGGTTCTTGAACACGTCCACGCCTTCGCTGGCGAAGTAGGCACGCAGGTCCGCCGTCGCCTTGGCGTTCTCCAGCGGCGACACGCGTGTGAGCACCACCGCCGCCGGCACCTCGCCGCGCGGATGGCGCGGCCCGATGCCCTTGAGGGCATCGAAGACATTGAGGGTGGACTCGATCTCCTGCTGGTCGGCACCGCAGGGCACCAGCACCAGGTCGCTCAGGAGAGCGCACTCCAGCATCGTGCGGTAGTTCTGCGCACCGATATCGACGACAACCAAAGAGTATTTCCCGGCAAGATTTGCCAACTCGCGCGCAGGATTGGGCGGCAGTGCCAACACCGTGACGGCCGGCTCCACTTTTTCCTCATTGCGGATCCGCGACCAACTGGTGGCCGAGCCCTGCTTGTCCGTGTCGAGCAGGACGACGTCGACGCCCTCGCCTGCCGCGATTGCGGCGATGTGCGTGGCCAGGCGGGTCTTGGCAACGCCGCCTTTTTCCGCACCGATGGTGATGACCATGAACGCTCCTATGCCGAGTCGTGCGAAGTCTAGACGTCAGAAGACCAACACTCAACGACGAACGCACAAAACATGACTGACTGCGTGCAAGTGGTGGCACCGACGCGACATTTGGTCCTTCATGGCGTCAAGACAGCGCGAGTGACTTCAGCGATTTGCATCGATGCAAATTGGCCGTCAGGCCCCGCTGCGGCAGCACACGAGCACGGACCATCAGCAAGTGCGTACGCGGCGCATGTGCTTGCATCGATGCAAGACGCCGGGACTCCAGCCAGCGCCGCCGCGTGTGCGCGGTGAGAGTGGCGATGCCCGGACATTTCACAGACAACGCGTGGCGTGCTGCCCGCCACGTGACGATCAGCGCAGCCGCCGCAAGCGCGCGTGAATAGCGGTAACGACACCACCCCTGACGACTGTGTGCCCGCTGTCCCGCGATGAATCCAGCCGCACCGTTCAATCGAGGACGACTGGCAGCAAGCAGCCGCTTGGTAACGCTGCCCCCCCCAAGCCAGAAGCGGTGCAGACCGGGGCGCCGCGGAAACTTGCATCGATGCAAGCCCGCGGCAGGCCGCCCGGCTGCGGCTCGTGAGGTGGCTCACACGCAGTGGCAAGTGCACGCACCGCTGGCCGGGGGCTGCGCCACCGCGCCATTGAACAAAGCCCATCGTCCCGCGCGACCTGCGAAACGCCACGCGGAGGTAGGAATGTGCGGGCCGCCCTAGGGGTCGCCTTGCATCGATGCAAGGCTGCGAAGCGAACGCCCTGGTGCTGCGCAGCGTGCGCGCAGCCTGAGCGCCTGTCGCGCCGCTGCGACGGGTTCGACTATGGTCGAACCCGTCAGCACGTTCTGCCTCGCGTCGCACGGATGAGGTCGACTATAGTCGACCCCGAGGAGGTGTGGATGCCGATACAGGCGCCCGAGATCCGGACCATGCTGCGCGCCAAGGGATGGACCAACGCGGACCTGGCCGCGCATTGGGGCCATGGCCTTACCTACATCTCCTGGTTGATCAACAACCCCAACGACCGTCCGCGCGTCTACGACGATGCCTTCCGCGGCCTGCCGCCACGCAACAGCGTCAACGTGCGTCTCGAGCCCCGGCACAGGAAGAAGAAGCCCGCCAAGAAGTGGAGCATCCCCGAGATGTACCCGCTCGGGCGAGTCTTTATCGCCCAGAACTGCAGTCTCGGCCCTGAGGAAGGCACCGAGATGGCCGTGGTCGGCGTCGAAAGGCGCGGCAGCGAACATGTGATCAGCTTCGAGTTGCTCTCCGGTGTGGCTGCCGGGGAAACCATCCGGGTCGTGCACGGGCAGGGCACCGATCACCTGGACGACACCAGCCAAGACCGCTCCGAGCGCCTGCACTACGTCTGAAACCCGTCTTGCATCGATGCAAGACCAAACGAGGCACTCTTGCGGCGTGCTTCGTCTTGCATCGATGCAAGACGCACCCGTCCCGTTCAAAGCAGCTTGGGTCCACCTTCCTCAGCGCTGCGTCGTCCCGGTGGCCGATGTCCGGCAAGGCGCTTGTCGCACCGGCGGCCATGCCGCGAATGCGTACCACACGGCGCGAGGGCGCATGAAAACCGCTCCCGGTCATCCCCTCCGTGCTCCTCGACTGCGCGCAGCAGATGCCGCAACGAAAGAAGGAGCGCCCTACGGAAGGTGCTGGGGCAGAACGCGATTGGCTCGGCCAAGTAGGACACCCGCGGTAGGCAATGGCAACACCTGCCTGGCCTATGCAAGAAGCTCGAGGCGGAAGAAGAAATGCCTGCTCTGCGCAGGACCAGCGCAGACGGCTGCGAAGTGGAAGAGGCCACGGTCTCAAGTTGAGTGTTGCACCGGCGGCGCGCCAGCGCTCCTCTCATTGCAGGATCAGTGGGGGTTCACCCCAAGAAAATCGATGGCTGCAGCAGCGACCATCCTGCGACAGAGGCTGCCGCCAGGCCACCACCTGGCGAGCTCTGTCGCTGCCAACCATGCTGAGTGAGCACCCACGAGGAGACTACCATGCGCATCCTGATCGGCCTCATTGCCACTGTCTTCGCGCTGTCGCCCTTGCTGGCCGACGCAAAAGGCAAGAGCAGCGGCAGCCGCCCGTCCTATGGCGGCGGCAAGCACACCAGCAGCCACGGCGGGCACTATCAAGGCGGCAAGGGCTCCTCGCACAAGGGCGGCGACTACAGGAACACGCGCTCCGGCGACCGCTACGGCAAGCACCGGTAGCGGGCCTCACCCGCGTGGTCTGCGAGGCTCGCGCAGCTGGCGTGCAGGGCAGCCCAGGGAAGGCGTGAAACCCTCAGGCGCGCTTGCGCAGCTTCTGCTTGGCGAACTTGAGGAGTTCCTCGGGCGTCGGCTCGCCCCAGGTCTCGCGCGCCAGCCACTGGTAGAAGGCCGTTTGCGAGCCCTTGCTCGCCTTCTTCCCGACCCGCAACTGTGAGACCTCCTGCTGGCCGTTGTAGGCGTCGATGAGGCGGGTCTGGTCGGGCGCGTCCAGCTCCTTGAAGTAGGCTTCTGCCTCCGCCATGCGCTTCACGGCGAACTCCTGCTCCAGGTGGTCAGCTTCGTCGCTCTGGGCGGCCGCTGCGGGCTTCACCTTGGCCTCTTCGGCCAGGCCCCAGCCCTGGGCGAGGGCTTGGCGGAAATAGGCGCCCGGGTTCTCCAGCTTGCTCGCACGCTTGTCGGCCGCACGCTTCTTGGTGAAGTCGATCGCAGAGCGCACCTCGCGTGCATTGAACTTGCGCACCAGCTTCTTGGCTTCCGACTGCGGCAGGCCAAAGCGCACCATCTCGCCCACGAGTTCCAGGTTCTCCTCGTCGCCGATCGGCGTCTCCACTTCCACTTCCACCTTGCGCTCGACGCTGAAGCGCAGGGTGTTGATGCGCCGGCCGATCTTGGTCTCCAGCAGTGCGATGGTGACGTTGGACTCGGCGTTGATCTCCGCCACGCAGGGGTTGAGCACCTTCTGCTTGAAGTACTTGTACTCCGCGTAGGCCTTGGCTTCGCTGGTCTCGCCCAGCACCATGTCACGAAACTCCTGCCAAGGCATCTCCGCGGTGATCTTGATCTTCTCGAAGCGCACGCAGAACTCGTAGATGGGAATGCTGGCAGCCTTGCGGAACTTGCGCACCACGTTCATGTCCACCAGAGCGTAGATCTCCGGATCCAGCACGTGGTCGCGCAACTGGCGGCTGATCTGGTAGCGCAGGATGTCCGGGCGGATTTCCACTTCGGGAAACAGTACCGAGGCCTTCCACAGCACGCGCTTGTGCTGCTGGGCCACCACGTCCCATTCAAAGACGATGCGCATCAGCTGTTCGGCGGACTGCTTGAGGTATTCGCGGTTGTTCGAGTCGAATCCGGCGTCCACCGCCATGGTGCGAACCGGGATGCTGTAGAAGCCCTGGTCGTCGGGCTTGGTGGCCATGGCATTCTTCAACCAGACGTTGGCCAGCTTGCGCTGCAGCAGCGACATCGGCGCCCTGGGCTTGCTGTGCACGACCTGCACTGCCTTGCGAAAGGGATCCGGGGTCTCGGGCAGCTTGAACAGCCCGATCTGGGACTCAGGGGTGTCTGCAGCGCGTCGCGGAGCTCGTGATGCCATGGTGACTTAGGTGGCCACACCGGTCGGTGATTTCCACCTATCGTAGCCGAGCATCGGGTTTGCGGCCCTTCTTTTTTCCACCCGCATCCCTGTTGTGAATTTGAAGAACACTTTAAGTCCTTTAATACCTTTGCGAGGCTGAAACCCAGTGCTGGCGCGGCTTTCCGGCCGATGTGGTCGCCAGCTGTGGGAGCACAGGTCGCCGCCTGTGGGTGCGCTGGTGTGTGGATATGGGGCACAGGGCACAGTCCATGGTTCCACGGGTGTGTGGATATGGGACCACGGGTGGAAAGGCATGGGACGAGCCCCGAGGTCGCCGTCCATGGGACGCGTCGCAGCCATCGTGCATTGCTCTGCCCAGCGTGACGCGCCTGCCTTTCCACCTCCTGCCCGCAAGGTGACCGGTTATGGGACGCTGTCCAAGGTCGCCATCTATGGGACGCGGGCCAGGCACCTGTGGGCGCCGGCCTCCCGGAAAGGGCACCATCCATGGGACGCCGGCAAGGTGGCTGTTTGTGGGACCGCATCCGCGGCGTGGTGGAGGCCGACCGCCTCGCTGGGCATCGTCGATCGCTCGTGACCCCGTGGCACAGGTGACCATCCATGGGATGCCCCACAGGTCGCCGTCCATGGGACGCCGGTGCGCTGGTTCCGTTTGCAAGGAAGACGCTAGGTGACCGTCCATGGGAGCATCCTGAGGTCGCCATTCATGGGACCGGTTTCGGCCACAGCGCCACCCGTGCTGAAGCCAAAAGCGCTATGAATGTCGGGCCAAGGTGGCCGCCTATGGGATGGCCGTCGGCGCTTGGCTCCCTCATCGCGCTTGAGGTCGCCGCTTATGGGAGGTGGAAGGTGGCTTGCCACCCCGGAGCCCGCGCCGGACGACCTTCTCGGGAGCGTTTCATCCCATAAGCGGCGACCTGAATGCCCTTTCCCGCGAGATTCGTCCCATAGCCGGCCACCCAAGGGCACGGCATTGACGGCGCCTCAGGCGGGCAGGTGCTGCAGCATCCGCGCGAACAGCACGTGCAGCAGGCTGGCGCCGGTGTAGACGCGAAAGTCCGCGGGTTCAGGTCGCTGCTCCACCCGAAAGCTCGTCTCATGCCATGGCGACGGCGCCGCCACGATCAGCGGCCTCGGCGCATCCGGGAAAGCATCGGCCGCCAGGTCCCGCGAGACTGCCCCGGCGCAACCAGGCGTGCGACTGCCAGTTGTCGTCCTGGCGGCTGCCCCGTTCGCCGCGCACGCACTCAAAGTCCACCCACCCCTGGTCGGCCAGGTACGCCCCGAGCAACAGCACCGCCTCCGCTGAGGAGCGTTGCGGGAAGTGCGCCAGCGGGGCACCGCGCTCGCTCGCCGGCATTGCCTGCAGGGCCGCACGCGCGCGTTCGGCGTGGCGGTGCAGGCGCTGCAGGTGCAGCGGCAGTTCGGGCATTCGTGTGTCCTGGCAGTGCGGACGCTCTCGCCAAGCCGGGTGCAGAGGCGCCCCAGCCGGGTCGATGACTCGGTCGCCTTGCCTAGCGCCGCCGCTCGGGCGGAAAGGTGAGGGTGGTGAGCTCCGAGGGGTACAGGTCCACATCGCTGCGGTGCGCCATGCCGCGCAGCAGCACGGCGCCGGCCACCAGCAGCGGCGCAGCCACAACGAAGCCGAGCATCCAGCCGGCCCGCAGCCTGTCCCACGGCAGCAGCAAGGCGGCCAGCAGCGCCAGCACCAGCAGGGCGGCCAGGATCTTCAGCAGGGAAGCGGGGGTGAAACGTCGGTACATGGTGCGGTCCTCGGCATCCGTTCTACCGCCGGCGCACGGAAGCCGCAAGCGGGCTTGCGGCCATGGCACCACGGCGTCGCCAGGCCGCCGGCGGCCGGCCAACGGCAGGTCCTGTTGCGCTCTTTGCCATCATGAAGGTGAGTGCTCACGCGCTGAAAAAATCGGCATCCTCCGAATTGACAGGAGATGCGATCTGCGCAGCAACCGACGTCAACATCCGGCGCCAGCACGCGGTCCACTCTGCGTTGGCACGCTCGCGCGGGCGTGCCAGTTCCGTACCTTGGATGCGCCCTGTAGGGAGCTCCACCCGTGATGACCGCACCCGCCATCGCCGTGCACGCGCTTGCAGCCCGCACCAGGGTATGGGCAAGGTCGCTGCGTACGAGCGGCCACCCGGTGCTGTCGCTGGCGCTCGGGGTGGCGCTGGGGCTGCTGGCTTGGGGAGAGGGCAGGGTGCCGGTCCCGGCACTGTCGCTGCCGCTGCTCGTCGGCCTGAGCCGCTCCCGGGCGCAGGCCTTCTGGCTGGCCTTCGGGTATGCAGCCGGGGTGCTGCGCCACGCGGCCGCATTCATCGCCAGCTGGTTCGGCGACCACCTCGTCGTGGGGATGGCGGCCGTGGTCGCCTACGCGGTCATCGCCGGCGCCGTGTGGGCCTGCGGTTGGAGCGCCTCACCGCGCATCGCCACGCGCATGGGGACGATGGCGGCGGCCTGGCTGCTCGCCCTCGGCCTTGCCCTGGCGGTGCCTGGCCACCCGCTCGTGGCCGCCGGCTTCGTGCTGCCAGACAGCGGTTGGGCGGGGGCGCTGGCGGCCTGCCTGCTGGGCCCGGCCGCACTGGCAGTGCTCACGACACTGCGGCCACGGGCGCGTGCCGGCATGATGGCGCTGCTGCTCGCTAGCCTCGCCGCCGCCGGTGTTGCGCTGCACCGGGAGCCAACGACAGGTGCGCTGGCGGGCATTGCGCCGCGCACCACTGCCTGGGGCGCACTGCGCAGTCCTGACGACGTGCTGCAGCGGCTGCAGCACATGGCACGCGCGCCGCTCGCCTTGACGGACACCACCGTGGTCTGGCCGGAGAGCATTTTGGGACGTTACGAGCCCTCCTTCGAACCCGTGCTGCAGCTGGAACTCTTGCAGCCGGCGCGCGCGGCCGGCCGCACGCTGGTGATCGGCATGGACCTGCCGCTGCCCGGCGAAAGGCTGGCCAGCGCCGCTGTCGTCTTCCACCCTGACGAACGCCGGGTCGTGGCGCTGGCGCGCCAGCCGGCACCACTGGCGCTATGGAAGCCCTGGCGCCAGGAGCACACCTTCGTGGCCGACTGGCGCGCGGGCAACATGCTGGAGCTCGGGCAGGGCGAGCGCGCCGCGGTGATCTTCTGCTACGAGGAGTACATGCCGCTGCTGTATCTCCTGAACGAGGCGTTCGACGCGCCAACGCTGTACCTGGCGCTCGCCAACACCTGGGCGGCGCGCGATCCCGCGGCCGCCACCATCCAGACCTGGCACTCGCTGGGCATGGCGCGCCTGTTCGGCCGCCCCTATCTCAAGGCGGAAAACCACGCAGCACCTTGAGCGCCGCTGGCCCCGTCCGCTTGCCGTGCGCGACACCGCAACCAACAATCGCGCCGCTTTCCTCGTTCCACGAGGGCTCGTGCGTCCTGCACGACCGAACCACCCGCGGGCTCCTGTGCGCCCGCGAGGCCGCGGGGTCCCGCATTCACGGAGAACCCCATGCAAGCCTTCCAGGACGGCCAGGTGGCCGCCATCCGCGCCGACCTGATCGATGCGGACTTCAACTACCGGCGGCGCTACGACCCGCAGCGCATGGCCAGCCTGCGCGCCGACATCCGCGCGCGCGGCCTGATCCAGCATCTCGTCGTCCGACCGCGCGAGGACGGCCGCTTCCAGCTGATCGTGGGGAACCGGCGCTACCGCGCACTGGTCGCCGAGTTCGGCGAGCAGGTGGAGGTCAAGTCGGAGATTCGCCTGCTCGACGACGCCGCGGCCACCGCCATGATGGCCGCGGAGAATGGCGAGCGCGAGGACCCCTCGGCCATCGAAGACGCCGAACTGGCAGCGCGCATGCTGGGTGTGGTCAAGGGCGACCGCGACGAGGCCAGCCGGCGCCTGGGCTGGGACCGTAGGCGCTTCGACCGCCGCATCGCCCTCATGCACGCGGTGCCCTCGGTGCGCGACGCCTACCTGCAAGACCGCATCGGTGTCGGCCACGTGGAGATCCTGGCGGCCTTGCGCAAGGACGTGCAGGAGCGCGTGATCGAGGTCATCCTGCAGCAGCCTGTGGCTCCCGGCGTCGAGCAGCTCAAGGCCGTGGCCGAACAGTCGCTGCAGAACCTGGACCACGCGATCTTCGAGCGCGGCGAGTGCCAGCAATGCCAGTACAACACCGGCAACCAGCAGGCTCTGTTCGAGCAGAGCTTTTCAGGCAGCCGCTGCACCAACCGCGAGTGCTTCGGCCACAAGACCGAGCAGGAGCTGCAGGCGCGCGCGGCGCGCCTGCAGGACAGCTACCCGCTGGTGCGCATCGTGCGCCCCGGGGATAACTCCACGGTCATCGCCTTGCGCGCCGACGGCAAGCGCGCGGTGGGTGCGGTGCAGGCTGCCGCCTGCCGCAGCTGCGCGAGCTTCGGCGCCTGCGTCTCCGCCGTGCCCGATTCCCTGGGCAAGGTGTACGAGGAGGTCTGCTTCGACCAGGCCTGCAACAACGCGAAGGTGGCTGCCTGGCGCCAGCAGAACGCGCCGGCGCAGGAGCCGGCGCGGCCCGCCGCCGCAGTGGCCACCCCTCCCGTGGACACGGTGGAGCCAGCCGGCAACCAGAACGCCGGCGAATCGACCGCACCGTCGCAGATCCGCAACGCAGTGCGCGAGCACCGCGAAGGCGTGTGGCGCGCCGTGTTCCAGGCTGCCGCGCTGCAGCTGCCGCCATTGCGCAGCCGCCAGCTCTTGCTGGCGCTGATCGCGCACCGGGCCGGCTGGATCGATGGGCGTGCCGCCATGGCTGCCGCCAACCAGGCGCTCGGAGTGGACATTCCGCTGGTGACCGCCCGCACGCGCACCTTGGTCGAAGTGCTGCTGCAACTGGATGTGCACCAGGTGGAGGCCGCGTTGCAGCAAGTCGCCGCCCACGTCGCCGAGGACATGCCCATCGATGACGTCGTGGGCCTGCTGCAGGCGCTGGGCGTGAAGCTGCAACAGCATTGGTGCCTCGACGAGCGCCTGTGCACCGTGCTCACCAAGAGCGAACTCGATGCCGTGTGCGTGGAGATCGGCCTGGCCAACGCCATCGGTCCACCCTACGCGCGCCTGAAAGCCGGCGCCAAGAAGGACTTCATCGCCGCCCTGCTGAAGGTGCAGGGCTTCGACTACGCAGGCGCCATTCCCCGCCTCATGTGCTGGGACGAACGCCATTGACCGCACCCGCCCCACCGCACTTGGTGGGGCGCTTCTTTCCCGAAAGGAACCCCATGCAACTGATCACGCCTTTCCTGCCGCTGCTGAAAGGCGGCGTCATCCTCACCTTGCGCCTGTCCGCAGCGGCCGGCGACAGCATCCAGCTGGACTTCCTGCCGCACGGCAAGGATTCGGCCACCGGCGTGTCCCTGCCGCCGCGCGCGCTGGTGGGCACTGCCGCAGAACTGGAGGCGCACCTGGACGACTTCCTTCCACGGTACGCAGCGTCCGTGGTGCGCGTTGCTGGCTTCGTCGCCGATGCCGAGGCGCAGCTCAAGGCCCTGGAGGACGCTGCAGCCGCGCAGGCCCGCCAGACGGTCGCCGCACGCCGGAAGCCCAAGACAGCCGGCAAGCCCGCAGGCGACGCCGCCAGTGGCGAAGAGCACGATGAAGATCAGGAAGACCTGCACGAGGCAGCCCCCCTGATGGCCACGGGCAGCAGCAGCAGCAGCAGCATCAGACCATCACCGCAAGGCAAAGGCGACGCCACCACTGCGAGCGGCGGCGGCATCAGCCACGACCTGTTCAATTCCTAGGAGGCACCATGCAGGAGATCCCAATCGTGCGCGCCTTTCGCTACAACAGCATCACGCTGCCGGACCCGAACCCGGCGCTCGGACCCGACCAGGTGCGCGAGTTCTACGCCAGCCAATACCCGGAGTTGAACAACGCCGTCGTCGAAGGACCGGTCACCCGCAACGCCACCTCGACGTACACCTTCCTGCGCGCCGCCGGTGCCAAGGGCGCGGACCAGCAGGCACGGAGCGCCCGCGAGTGCCTGCAGCAGGCGCTCTCACGCAAGCGCGGGAGCGATACAGAGCTGCTGGAGCAGGCGCTCGCCCACGCGGACGATCCGGCCATGCAGGTCCTGGCGGAGGTCGCCACCGCACCAACGGGCGGCGCTGCAGCCTTGCCGCTGCCCTCGGCGGCCTTCGGGCTGTGGGGCTAGTGCAGCAGCCACACAACGCAGGGCGCAGGATTCCGCAGCGCAAACAGGCCCGAGTCCGGGCCTGTTTTTTATCCGCTGCGAGCAGAAACCCGCTGTGCCGCGGCGAACCCTAGGCGAGTTGTTCCAGGCGCGCGAGCGCTTCGCGCTTGCCCATCTTGCGCACGGCGGCAATGGCCGGAAGGTAGCGCTGCCGCGGCCGCTGCTGGCCCGATTCCCACTTGTAGATCGAAAGCTGCGACACGCCCACCAGCCGTCCAAAGTCCGCCGCCGACAGCCCCAGGCGCTTGCGGCAGGAAAACAGCCCCTTGGCGCTGAAGCGGTGCTTGGCGTCCGCCGCATCATCGCCTTCTTGGGAGGCGGCAGCCCGCTTGGCGCGCGCACCGCGGGCCTGCTGGCGCTCCAGCTGCTGCATCCGGCGCTTGAGCGCAGCAATTTCCGAGCGGTAATGCGACACCGCCTTTTTCAGGGCGTCCGTTTCCACGCGCAGTTCTTTGCGCGCCAGGCGGCTGATCTCCGCCTTCAGGGCGGTGGCGATATCGGGCATGCGCGGATGCTAGCAGCCGCGCATGTTGATCAGGACTTCGCACGCGCCCCACGCGGCCGGCGCTGTCGCCGCCGCAACAGCCCC
>DATAGN010000002.1:0-7547 GCA_036263715.1 Ramlibacter sp. | reverse complement strand
CATGCTGCACCGATTTCTTATCTTGCTCGCGCTCCTCTGCGCCAGCCCCTCCTTCGCCCTCACCCCCGAAGAAGCCCGCGGCATCGCCATCGGCGAGTCCGATGCGCGCATCGCGGCGATGAACAAGGCCGTGGCGGCGGCCGATGACAAGACAGCGGCCTTCCTGCAGGCGCTTGCCGACGACGCGGTGAAGGTCGCCGGCGACAACGTCTTCGTGGTCAGGGACGGCAAGGGTTTCGATCCCGTCACTGGCGCGCCGGCTGCGGTACCCGCCGACGCCGAAGACGTGGTGAACAACAACCGCATGCGTGGCGAGCTCGATGGAGCCCTCGCAGCGCTGAAGCTTTTTTCGAAAGACGACAAGGTCCGCGCCGCGGCCGTCACCGAGCTCCAGAAGGAGCCGGACGAGGCCCGCCTGCCGATGATCGAAAAGGCACTGGCCGCCGAAGGAAACGCCGCGATCAAGGATCACCTGGGGCTGGTGCGCGCGGCCATCCTGCTGGCCAGCACCGACAAGGCTCGCCGCCTGGACGCGGCGCACATGCTCGCTGCGAGCAAGAGCCCCGCCACGCGCAGCCTGCTGCTCAATCGCCTGAAGGACGAACAGGAAGCCGACGTGAAGGCCGCCTTGCTCGCATCGATCCGCAGCATCGAAGCCTCGCTGGTGTGGGGCGAGCGCGCCGCCGCGGTGTTCTCCGGGATCAGCCTCGGTTCGATCCTGCTGCTGGTCGCCCTGGGCCTGGCCATCACCTACGGCCTCATGGGCGTGATCAACATGGCCCACGGCGAGCTGATGATGATCGGCGCCTATGCGACCTACGTCGTGCAGGGCCTGTTCCAGAAGTACCTGCCGGGCGCCTTCGACTGGTACCTGGTGGCCGCGCTGCCGGTCGCCTTCGGCGCTTCGGCGCTGATGGGGGCCGTGCTCGAACGCGGCGTGATCCGCTTCCTGTACGGCCGTCCGCTCGAAACGCTGCTGGCCACGTGGGGCATCAGCCTCATGCTGATGCAGCTGGTGCGCACCGTGTTCGGGGCGCAGAACGTCGGCGTGGAGAACCCGAGCTGGATGAGCGGCGGCATCCTGCTGGGGAGCAACCTGCAGCTGCCGCTGAACCGGATCGTGATCATCGGCTTCGCCTTCGCGGTGCTGCTCGGGATGGCGTTGCTGATCTCGCGCACGCGGCTTGGATTGTTCGTGCGCGGGGTGACGCAGAACCGGCCCATCGCATCGTGCATGGGCGTGAACACCGCGCGCGTGGACACCTATGCCTTCGCGCTCGGCTCCGGGATCGCGGGCCTCGCCGGCTGCGCCCTGAGCCAGGTGGGCAACGTCGGCCCCGACCTGGGGCAGGCGTACATCGTCGATGCATTCGTGGTGGTGGTGCTGGGGGGTGTCGGGCAGCTCGCCGGCACCGTCTACGCGGCGCTGGGCCTGGGCGTGCTGAACAAGTTCATCGAAGGCTGGGCCGGTGCGGTGCTCGCGAAGATCGCGGTGCTGGTGCTGATCGTGGTGTTCATCCAGAAGCGGCCGCAGGGGCTGTTCGCGGTGAAGGGCAGGAGCGCGGAAGCATGAGTGCGGTACTGGATGCATTGGAACCCTCCCCCTCTGGGGGAGGGCAGGGTGGGAGCGGGAGCACCAACCCTGTCGTAGGTGGTGCGTCGGGCGCTGGCGCGGGCGCCCCCACCTCCACCCTCCCCGAGGGGGGGAGGGAGCAATACCAACTGCCGCAGCGCCAGCCGCTGCTCACGAAGACCGGCTGGACCGCCTTCCTCGTTGCATTGATCGCCGTCTGCGCCCTGGCACCGATCCTGAACCTGGCCGTGCCGCAGTCCAGCGCCTTCCACATGAGCGACTACGCCGTGGCGCTGGTCGGCAAGATCATGTGCTACGCGATCTGCGCACTCGCCATGGACCTGATCTGGGGCTACACCGGCATCCTGTCGCTCGGACACGGCCTGTTCTTCGCCCTCGGCGGTTACGCCATGGGCATGTATCTGATGCGGCAGATCGGCCGCGAGGGCAACTACAAGAGCGACCTGCCCGACTTCATGGTGTTCCTGGACTGGAAGGAACTGCCCTGGCACTGGGCCTTCTCCGACAGCTTCCTCGCCACCTGCTTCCTGATCGTGGCGGTGCCCGGCATCGTCGCCTTCGTCTTCGGCTACTTCGCGTTCCGCTCGCGCATCAAGGGTGTCTACTTCTCGATCATCACGCAGGCGCTCACCTTCGCGGCGATGCTGCTGTTCTTCCGCAACGAGACCGGCTTCGGCGGCAACAACGGCTTCACGGACTTCAAGCGCATCGTCGGCATCACCATCGCGACGCCGCAGACGCGCATGACGCTGTTCGTGATCACCGGACTCACGCTCCTGGGCTTCTTCCTGCTGGCGCGCTTCCTGGTGCGCAGCAAGTTCGGCCGCGTGCTGCAGGCGATCCGCGACGCCGAGTCGCGCGTCATGTTCTCCGGCTACAACCCGATCGGCTTCAAGCTCGCCATCTGGACCCTCAGCGCCATGATGTGCGGCGTGGCCGGGGCGCTCTACGTGCCGCAGGTGGGCATCATCAACCCGGGCGAGATGAGCCCCGCCAATTCGATCGAGATCGCGGTGTGGGCGGCGGTCGGCGGCCGCGCGACGCTGGTCGGCCCGATCGTCGGCGCCTTCCTGGTCAACGGGGCCAAGAGCTGGCTGACGGTGACCGCGCCGGAGTTCTGGCTGTACTTCCTCGGTGCGCTGTTCATCGCGGTCACGCTGTTCCTGCCCAACGGCGTGGTGGGCCTGGCGAAGAAGTGGAGGAAGTCCGCATGACGCCCGACCTGATGGAGGAAGGCGCGCGCCGCGCCTCGGCGTATGCGCAGCACGCCGAGCGCAACCGCACGGAGTCGGGCGGCCGCGCCGCCGGCTTCTCGCGACCGGTGGTGCCGGGCGAGGTGGACACCGCGCATGGCCGCATCCTCTACCTGGAAGACGTGAACGTCAGCTTCGACGGCTTCCAGGCGATCAAGGGCCTGTCGCTGGACATCGCACCGGGCGAGCTGCGTTGCATCATCGGCCCCAACGGCGCCGGGAAGACGACGATGATGGACATCATCACCGGCAAGACGCGGCCCGATTCGGGCACGGTCTTCTTCGGCAGCACCATCGACCTGCTTCGCTACAAGGAAGCGGACATCGCGCAGATGGGCATCGGCCGCAAGTTCCAGAAGCCGACGGTGTTCGAGATGCTCACCGTCTACGAGAACCTGGAGCTCGCGCTCAAGACCGACAAGGGCGTGAAGGCCTCGGTGTTCTTCCAGCCCGATTCCGAGGCGAGCGATCGCCTGGCGCAAGTGCTGCACACGATCCACCTGGCCGACAGCGTGAATCAGCTGGCGGGTACCTTGAGCCACGGTCAGAAGCAGTGGCTGGAGATCGGGATGCTGTTGATGCAGGACCCGAAGCTGCTGCTGCTGGACGAGCCCGTGGCCGGCATGACGGACGAAGAGACCGCGCGCACGGCCGAACTGTTCCTCACGCTCAAGGGCCAGCACTCGCTGATGGTGGTGGAGCATGACATGAGCTTCATCCGGACGATCTCCGAGAAGGTGACGGTCCTGCACGAAGGTTCGGTGCTGGCCGAAGGCACGCTGGACCAGGTGCAGGCGAATGAGCGCGTGATCGAGGTTTATCTCGGGCGGTAACGAATGCAAATCCAACAACCGGACGCAGAGGACGCAAAGGTTACGCAGAGGACGCAGAAGGAACATCCAATGCGTTTTTTCTGCGTCTTCTGCGTAACCTCTGCGCCTTCTGCGTCCGGATGCTGGTGTTCAAAATGCTGACCATCAAGAACATCAACCAGTACTACGGCGGCTCGCACATCCTGCGGGACGTGAGCCTCGAAGCGAAGCTCGGACAGGTCACCGTGATCCTCGGGCGCAACGGCGTCGGCAAGACCACGCTCCTGAAGACACTCATGGGACTGGTGCCGATCAAGACCGGCAGCATCGAATTCGACGGCAAGCCGGTCCACGCGATGACGCCCTACCAGCGTGCCCGCGCCGGGATCGGCTTCGTGCCGCAGGGCCGCGAGATCTTCGCGCGGCTCACGGTCGAAGAGAACCTGCGCATGGGCCTCGCCACCCAGTCCGGCCGCACGCCGATACCTCAGGAACTCTTCGAACTGTTCCCCGTGTTGAAGCAGATGCTGCACCGGCGCGGCGGTGATCTCTCGGGCGGCCAGCAACAGCAGCTCGCCATTGCGCGCGCCCTCGCGGCCAAGCCCAAGCTGCTGGTGCTCGACGAGCCCACGGAAGGCATCCAGCCCAGCATCATCAAGGACATCGGCCGGGTGATCCGCATGCTGGCCAACCGCGGCGACATGGCGATCCTGCTCGTGGAGCAGTACTACGACTTCGCCCAGGAGCTGGCCGACCGCTACCTCGTCATGCAGCGTGGCGAGGTGCTCGCCAGCGGGGAGGGCAAGGACATGGAAGCGAACGGGGTGCGGCAGCTGGTGGCGATTTGAGGGAGTTCCTCCCTCTCCCGCTTGCGGGAGAGGGCAGGGGTGAGGGCGGGGGAGTGCCGCTCACCGGCCCTCACCCCAACCCTCTCCCGCCAGCGGGAGAGGGAGAGGACGGACAGAAAGGTTCAGGTCTCGCGCCGCGACTCGCGCACGGGAGGTTCTTCCTTCCGCTTGACGGCTTCGAGCTGCTCGACGTTGCGGCGCGCCACCTCGCCGGCGTCGCCGCCCTGGTACTCGTGCGCGGCGGCGGGGCCGTGTTCCTCGTCCTGGTTGGTGTACGGCTGGAAGCCTTTGCCGTCGTCCCAGCTGACCTCGTTGCGAAAGCCGTGCTGCGCGCGGCCGTCGCCTTCGGCCTCGCCGGGGTTCTTGCCTTCGTTGTCGTTTGGGTTCATCGCGCTCTCTCCAAATGGCTGACCCGCCGAAGGTTAGACCTTGCGGCGGGCCGGGATGTAGGACGCAGGCGCGGGCACGCTGCCGTGCCCGGCTGAAAGGCTGCGCTTAGCGGTTGCCCATGGTGCGGGTCTCGGGAACCAGCACGATCGGGTCGGAGGTCTGCGGCTGGATCGTCACGGAGGACTGGCCTTCCGGCAGGACCACGGTTTCGCTCTGGCGGATCAGGCCACCGCCGGCGACGCTGCCGTCGACGTTGCCCATGCCCATGACGCGGGCCTTGCAGGCGGCGCGGTCTTCGGCGACCTGGTGCACGTCGCAGCGGGCCATGGCGTGGTCGCTGTAGACCTCCAGGCGGCCGCGGGACTTCTCGGCATTGGCGTTGCGGGCTTCCTTCAGGCAGTCCTCGCGGCTCTGCTGCGTGGCCCCGCTCATGCAGGCGTTCACTTCGGACTGGTAGCTGCCGGTGTTGTCGATGCCCGTGGCGGTGGCGACCTGCGTGGTCGCAGCACCCACGGCGAGCAGGGCGGCGACGCCGAAGGAGACGAGGCTTTTACGAGAGCGTGCATCCGTCTTCATCTGGGACTCCTTGCATTCCTTGCATTCGATGAAGAGAGTGTGCTGGCGGCCTCGTTTCGGTACTGCCGGAGAGCAGCGCCCGAGGCGGGTTCGGTGCGCCCATGGTCGGGTAGGACTGGGCCTCACTGTCGAGGATGCGATTTCGTCGTCTGTAGGTTGGGTTGCGCGCGCAGCCGCACCCCAACATTCCGCGATGCGCGGGCGGGGTGTTGGGGTGCGCATTCGCGCAACCCAACCTACAGGGTCCAGCCGCGGGGCTCGGTCGGGGGAAGATTCCACACCAGCGGCCGCCAGGCACGCCGGATCGCCTTCAACAGCTGCAGCGCGGGCTCCACCAGCGGCGACAGGACCCGCACCACGACGACCTGCGTGCCCGGCGCGGTCGCGCCCGCCGTGCGCGCCAGCGCGTGCGGCTCGATCACCGCCCGCGCCGCATCGAGCAACTGCTCACGTTGACCACGCGCCAGCGGCGCGCCCGCGGCAAAGAAGAGGCTGGCGAGGCACCGGTGGCCGGCCAGGCCCAGTGGCCCATCCATGAGGCGCGCATCGTCGGCAGCGATGCGTCCGCGCTCGAGCCAGGAGCCCTGCAGCTCGATGTGCTGCAGCACGTCGCCCCGGGCGAAGGGCTGGTCCGCCTGCGGCAAGCCGAAGGCCGCCAGGTCCCACCCGAGCAGCTCGGCGCCGGGCGCCAGCTGCATGTGCAGCCGGTTCTCGGCACGGCAGCCGCTGTAGTAGATGGTCTCCAGCGGCATCCACTCGAGGCGCGTGCCGCCTTGCATGCGAATGCGAACCTCCTGCCGCGCCACTTCGCCCTCGCTGCGGTAGAAGCGCGCCGCGCCCGGCGTGGTGACCAGGCCGTGGCTGCCTTCGTCCAGGCCCACGTCCACCTGCAAGGTGTCGCCGCCCACGAGGCCCCCCGGTGGATGCACCAGCACGTTGTGGCAGGTGGCGTCCCCCTCGGGCCAGAGGCTTTGCAGGATGCGCAGCGGCCCCTGGTGCGCGAAGCGCGCGACGCTGCGGCCGGCTTCACGCGTGTAGTCCAGCCGCAGCTTCGCTTCCCAGGCCATGCGCGGCTCAGATCGCCTGCGAGCCGCGGTGCGCCCACGCGGTGGTGTGCTTCTCGATCGCGCTGAACAGCTCGTACATGGCCATGGCCATGACGCTGATCGTCACCAGGCCGGCGAAGGCCAGCGGCATGCGCTGCTGGCTGCCCGCAGTCTGGATCAGGTTGCCGATGCCGGAGTCGCCCGCCGTCATTTCCGCCAGCACGGTGCCGACGAAAGCCAGCGTGATCGCCACCTTCAGGGACCCGTAGAAATAGGGCATCGCCCGCGGCAGGCCCACCTTCACCAGCACGTCCCAGCGCTTCGCTCCCAGCACGCGCAAGACGTCTTCGAGCTCCGGCTCCAGCGTCGCCAGGCCGGTGGCGATGTTCACCATGATCGGGAAGAACGAGATCAGGAACGCCGTGAGGATGCCCGGGCCCACGCCGATGCCGAACCACACCACCAGGATCGGCACGATCGCGGCCTTCGGCACGGCGTTGAAGCCCACCATCAGCGGATACAGGGCCGCATAGGCAACGCGCGACGACCCGATCAGGAACCCGAGCATCACGCCGACCACGATGGCCAGGCCGAAGCCCACCATGGTCACCCAGAAGGTGCTCCAGGAAGCGGCCAGCAGCGGCGCCTTGAACTCCACCATCTGGCGGCCGATCTCCAGCGGGCTGGGGAACAGGTACTCGGGCACCTGCAGCGCCGTCACGAGCACCTGCCACAGCAGCAGGATGGCCACCAGCAGGGCCAGCGGCGCCCAGCGTTCGAAAGCGCGGTTCTTCACGGCGCCACCTCGGTCGTGCGGCGCAGGGCGCCGATGTGCCCGCGCAGTTCATGCACGATGTCGGTGAACTCCTTGGTGTAGGTGATCTCCAGCTCGCGCGGGCGCGGCAGCTCGATCTGGCGCTTGACGACGAAGCGGCCCGGGCTTTTGCTCATGACGTAGACGGTGTCGGCGAGGAACACCGATTCGCGCAGGTCGTGCGTGACCAGGACCACGTTGAAGCGCTGCTCGG
>DATAGN010000001.1:0-48258 GCA_036263715.1 Ramlibacter sp. | reverse complement strand
CTGCGCAAGCTGACCGCCACGATCAAGAAGACCAACTGCATGGTCATCTTCATCAACCAGATCCGCATGAAGATCGGCGTGATGTTCGGCAGCCCCGAGACCACCACCGGCGGCAACGCGCTGAAGTTCTACGCCTCCGTGCGCCTGGACATCCGCCGCACCGGCACCATCAAGAAGGGTGAAGAGGCGATCGGCAACGAGACCAAGGTCAAGGTGGTCAAGAACAAGGTGGCGCCCCCGTTCAAGACGGCGGAGTTCGACATCATGTTCGGCGAGGGCATCAGCCGCGAAGGCGAGGTCATCGACATGGGCGTGCAGCACCAGATCCTGGAAAAGTCCGGCGCCTGGTACGCGTACAACGGCGAGAAGATCGGCCAAGGCCGCGACAACGCCCGCGAGTTCCTGCGCGAGAACCCGGACCTCGCCCGCGAGATCGAGAACAAGATCCGCGAGGAAATCGGCATCAACCCGCTGCCGGCGGACGTGGTCGACGCCGAACAGGCCTGACCGGGAGCCATGGGCTTCGGCCGGATCTCGCTCAAGGGCCGCGCGCTCAAGCTGCTGGCCGGCCGCGAACACTCGCGCTTCGAACTCGAACGCAAGCTCGCGCAGCACGAGGCGGAGCCCGGGCAGCTGAAGGCGGCGCTCGACGACCTGCAGGCCCGCGGCTTCATCGACGAACAGCGTGTCGTCGATTCGCACCTGCACCGGCGCGCGGCGCGCCTCGGTGCGGGGCGCATCCGGCAGGAACTGCAGGCCAAGGGCCTCGATGCCGAGCGCGTGGCCCTGGCGATGGCGTCCCTCAAGGCGACCGAGGTCGAGCGGGCGCGCGAGGTCTGGCGCAGGAAGTTCGGCGAGCCGGCGAAGGACGTGAACGAGCGGGCGAAGCAGGCGCGCTTCCTCGCGGCGCGTGGCTTCGGCGGTGACGTGATCCAGCGGGTTCTGAAGTTGGACCAGGACTAGGACAGGTCGAGCAAATGCGCCGCCACCGCATCCGGCGCATCGAGCATCAGGTCATGGCCATGCGGCAATGCGTGCACTTGCCAGCCGCGCGCCGGCAACGCCTGGCTGGCGGCTTCGAACACCGGCTGCGGATACGCCGCTGCCCGCAGGTACACCCGCGTGCGGACGGCGTCGTCGACGCCGCCCGGCATCTCGAGCACATCGGTGAAGCTCCTGAAGGGCTGCGGTGTGCACTGCCGGTCCACCCAATCCGCGTCGGCTTCGTTGACGCGGAACATGCGCGCCGGCACCGGCGGCAGGCATGGCCCGGCGGGCGTTTCGTAGCGCAGGGACTCGAAACGCTGGCGTGCCGCCGGCCCGCCGATGTCCAGCAGGCACTTGCCGTGCTCGGGCACGAAAGCGTCGACCAGCACCAGCGCCTTCAGCCGCGGCGCCTGCGCCGCGAGCACGCCGCCGCAGACCATGCCGCCATAGGAGTGGCCGACGAGCACGAGCTCCTCGAGTTCCTCCCACTGCATCAGGTTGACGATGTCGGCCACGTGCGTGTGCAAGCCGACCGAGGCCGACAGCAGGTGCGCGCGGTCGGCCAGGCCGGTAAGGCTGGGTGCGTAGACGCGCGCCCCGGCCGCCGTGAGTCGATCGACGACGCGCTGCCAGCACCAGCCCCCGTGCCAGGCGCCGTGCACCAGGACGTAGGTCGCCGGCACCGCGGCCTCAGTGCGTCACCGAGCCGCCGTCGACCACGATCACCTGGCCGGTGACGAAGTCGCTGTCGCCGCTGGCCAGGTACACGAGCGTGCCGCTCAGGTCGTCGGGCACCTGCTCGCGCTTGAAGCAGCGGGACGCAACGATGCCGGCGCCGATGGCGCCGGTCCAGTCGTCGTTGTCCACCACGTTGGCGCTGAGCGTGAGGCCCGGCGCCAGCGTGTTGACGCAGATGTTGTCGTTGCCCAGTTCGCGCGCGAGGCAGCGCGCCATGGCCACGACCGCGCCCTTGGACGTCACGTAGTGCAGGAACATCGGCGTGCCCTTGAACACGGTGCCCGAGGCCACGTTGATGATCTTGCCGTAGCGCTGCTTGCGCATGACCGGCGCCACCGCCTTGGCGCATTCGAAGGAGCCGCGCACGTTGACGGCCATCAGCTTGTCCCATTCCTCGGACGTGATCTGCTCGAAGGGTTTGAGCTTGATGCTGCCGAAGATGGCCGCGTTGTTCACCAGCACGTCGATGCGGCCGAAGCGCTGCACCGTGGCATCCACCATGGCCTGCACCGACGTGGCGGAGCTCACGTCCGTGGTCACCCCCAGCGCCTTGCCGCCGGCGGCTTCGATCTTCGCGACCACGGGCGCGGTCTCGAGCACGTCGGCGCACACGACGCTGGCACCGGCCTGCGCCAGCGCCAGCGCATAGGTCTCGCCGATGCCCTGCGCCGCGCCGGTGACGATGGCCACCCGGCCGCTCAGGCGGTCGGGCGTGAAGCTGGGCGCGGCCATGTCAGCGCGCCTGCGGCAGCAGGAACTTCCACTGCTTCTTCTCGACGTCGGCGATGAGCACCGTCGCCGGGATGTGCCCGTCGCCGGTGTCGCGCATCGTGTAGCGGTAGGCGCCGGTGAAGGTCTTGAGCTTGACGAACTCGTTCTTGATCAGCTCGCGCGCCTTCTTCGGGTCGGTGTTGCCGTCGATGCCGGTGCGCCGCATGATGTCCGCGTACAGCAGCACGCCGTCGTAGCCGATCGCCCAGTTGGCCATGTTGGGTGGCTGGCCGATCTGCGCATCGCCCTTGGGCAGCACGCGCTTGACCAGGTTGGCGTACACCGAGCTGTCGGTGCCGGCCTGGCCGGACTCGTTGGTGGACCAGCCGATCACGTGCCAGTTGCGCCCCAGTTCACCCACCATGTTGATGAAGGGACCGGACCACAGGATGCTGGTGTTCAGGATCGGCGCCTTCACGCCTTGCGCGGTGAGGTCCTTGGCCAGCAGCATGGCTTGCGCGGGGAACGCCGCCGCGAGGATGGCGTCGGGATTGCGGCTCTTGACCTGGATGGCCGCCGCCGACAGGTCCGTCGCGCGCGACGAGAACTCCACCGTCTCCAGCACTTCCAGGCCGGACTTCTTGGCGAGCTCGGCGTAGGCATCCGCGGCGGCCTTGCTGGAGGCTTCGCGCACGTCGGCGACGATCACCACCTTCTTGGTCCTGGGATACGCCTTGAGAAAATCGCGCAGGCCTTCGGGCATCAGCGTGTCGTCGGCGGGCTCGATGCGGATGGTCCACGGCTTGACCGTCACGCCCGGCTTGGTGGCGTTGACGCTGATGGCCGGCATGTTGATCTGGTTGGCCAGCGGGCTCACGGTCTCCCACTGCGTGCCCGTCATCGGGCCGATCACGCCGAAGTAGCCTTCGCCGGCGTACTTGCGGAACATCAGAACGGCCTGGCCGGGGTCCGTGCTCGAGTCGCTGACGTCCACCTGCAACGGGCTGCCATTGATGCCGCCCTTGGCGTTGATGTCCTCCACGGCCAGCTTCACCACGATGTCCTGGATCTTGCCGTAGCTGCCCAGCGGGCCGGTCAGGGGCGTGATCAGGCCCAGCTTCACGGGCGGCTTGCCCTGCGCCATGGCGGCGCCCGCCGCGAGGGTTGTGGCCACGACGGCGCCGAGCGCCAGCATCTTGCGTTTGGATCGGTTCATTCGCTTGTCTCCTGTCATTGATTCGGGAAAGAAAAACTGGAATTCATGCGGCGAGCACGCCGCCATCCACCGGGATCAGGGTGCCGGTGATGTAGCTGCCGGCGTCGGACGCGAGCAGCAGGGCGAGGCCACTCAGTTCGTGCGGTTGGCCCACGCGCCCGAGCGGCACGCGGGCGGCGAGCTGGTCCCGCACCGCCGCGTCGTCCAGGCGTCCGCCGCCGATGGCGGTGTGGATGAAACCCGGGGCAATCGCATTGACCAGGATGCCGTGCGGCGCCAGTTCCACGGCCGCCTGCCGCATCACGTTGATCACGGCGGCCTTGGAAGCAGCGTACGCATAACCGCAGAAGGGCTCGGCCCGCACGCCCGCAATGGAAGCGGTGAGCACGATGCGGCCGTGGCCCTGGCGCTTCATCGCGGGCACCACCGCCTGCATCGCGCCGATGCCTGCCGTGAGATTGACGGCGAGGACGCGGTCCCATGTGTCGGGTGGGATGGCCTGCAGTTCGCCCGCCGGCGAAGCACCGAAGCCCGGACCCGCACTGATGCCGGCGTTGGCGAAGAGGCCGTCGATGCGGCCGCAGGCGTCGATCGCCTCGTGCAACGCGCCCTGCACGGCAGCGGTGTCCGCCACGTCGACCACGCACACGCGGGGCGCCGCAGCGCCGTCGGCGGCGAGCGCGTGAGCCACCGTGTGCAGCCGGTCGGCATCCATGTCCAGCAGCACCAGCCGCGCCCCGTTGGCGGCCAGCACCGCGGCCATCGCCCGCCCCAGCCCGCTGGCAGCGCCCGTGACCGCATAGACGCGGTCGTGCACGTCGAACAGCGAGCCAGCGGCGAGCGCTGCGTTCACCGGGCCTGCGGCAGCAGGAACTTCCATTGCTTTCTCTCGACGTCGGCGATCAGCACCGTCGCGGGGATGTGGGCATCGCCGGTGTCCCGCATCGTGTACTTGTAGGCGCCGGTGAAGGTCTTGAGCTTGACGAATTCGTTCTTGATCAGCTCGCGCGCCTTCTTCGGATCTGTTGTTCCGTCGATGCCGTTGCGCCGCATGATGTCCGCGTACAGCAGCACGGCGTCGTAGCCGAGCGACCAGTTGGCCACGTTCGGCGGAATGCCGATCTGCGCGTCGCCTTTGGGCAGCACGCGCCTGACGATGCTCGCGTACAGCGCGCTGTCGCCGCCGGCCTGCCCCGCTTCGTTGGTCGACCAGCCGATCACGTGCCAGTTGCGTCCGAGGTCGCCCACCATGTTGATGAAGGGCCCGGCCCACAGCACGCTGATGTTCAGGATCGGCGCCTTCAGGCCCTGCGCGGTGAGGTCCTTGGCCAGCAGCATGGCTTGCGCCGGGAAGGCTGCCGCCAGGATCGCATCCGGGTTGTGGCCCTTGATCTGGATGGCCGCGGCCGACAGGTCGGTGGCGCGTGAGGAGAACTCCACCGTCTCCACCACCTGCAGGCCGGACTTCCTGGCGAGCTCCGCCCAGGAGTCGGCCGCCGCCTTGCTGGAGGCCTCGCGCACGTCAGCGACGATCACCACCCGCTTCGTGTTCGGGTAGGCCTTGAGGAAGTCGCGCAGGCCCTCGGGCATCAGCGTGTCGTCCGGCGGCTGCATGCGGATGGTCCAGGGCTTGACCGTGATGCCGGGCTTGCTGGCATTGACGCTGATCGCCGGCATGTTGATCTGGTTGGCCAGCGGGCTGACCGTCTCCCACTGCGTGCCCGTCATCGGCCCGATCACGCCGAAGTGGCCTTCGCCCGCGTACTTGCGGAACATCAGCACGGCCTGGCCGGGATCCACGCTCGCATCGCTCACGTCCACCTGCAGCGGGCTGCCGTTGATGCCGCCCTTGGCGTTGATGTCCTCCACCGCCAGCTTCACGACGATGTCCTGGATCTTCCCGGAGGCGCCGAGCGGCCCGGTCATGGGCGTGATCAGGCCCAGCTTGATGGGCGGCTTCTGCTGGGCGAGGGCGGGGCCGGCGGCAAGGCCGGCCGCGAGGATGGCGCCCAGCGCCAGCCACTTGCGTTTGGATGCGTTCACGGGCCGTCTCCTGTCACCTGGTTCTTGGGGAACGAATTTCATCTCACGCCAGCTCCTGCGGCGACTGGCCGAGGTAGCTCGCCATCACGCGCGGGTCGCGCGCGAGGTCCTTCGAATCGCCTTGCAGCGTGAACTCGCCGTGCGTGAGGACCAGCGCCCGATGCGCGAGCTGCAGGGCGCGGCTGACGTTCTGCTCGACGATCAGGATCGAGACGCCGGCATCGCGCAATTCCGCCAACGCCTTGAACACCTCGCCGGTGAAGCGCGGCGACAGGCCCATCGACGGTTCGTCCAGCAGCAGCAACTGCGGCCGGTTCATGATGGCCCGCGCCACGGCCAGCATCTGCTGCTCGCCGCCCGAGAGGTTGCCGGCCGGTTGTTCGCTGCGTTCCTGCAGCCGCGGGAATCGCGCGTAGGCGCGGGCGAGCGCGTCCTCGAAGGATTCCCTGGTCGGGCGGATCTCCCACGCGAGGCGCAGGTTCTCCAGGACGCGCATGCCTTGCAGGGTGCCGCGCCCCTCGGGCACGTGCAGCATGCCGGCCCGCGCCAGCGCATGCGTGCGGATGCGGCCGATGTCGTGGCCCAGGAATTTCGCGTGGCCGGCGGAGATGGGCAGGATGCCGGAGAGCGCCCGCATCAGGCTGGTCTTGCCGGCGCCGTTGGCGCCGATCACGGCCACCGTCTCGCCCGCACCCACCGAGAAGCTCACGCCGCGCAGCGCGCGGATCGGCCCGTAGTTGGCGCACAGGCCCTCCACCTGCAGGATCGCCTCGTTCATGCCGCCGCCTCCGGCGTCGTTTCGTCGTCGCCCAGGTAGGCCCGCAGCACCTCGGGATGGTTCAGCACCTCGTCGGCGCTGCCCTCGGCGATCTTGCGGCCATAGTCCATCGCCACGACCCGATCGGACAGGGTGCGGATCACGCCCATGTCGTGCTCGATCAGCACGATCGCCTGCACGCTCGCGCGGATGGTCCGGATGTCGCGCGTGAGCTGCTCGGTCTCCGCGTCGTTCATGCCTGCTGCCGGTTCGTCCAGCAGCAGCACGCTGGGTTGTCCCGCCAGCGCACGGGCGATCTCGAGCCGGCGCGCATCGCCGTACGACAGCGAGGACGCCAGCTGGTCGGCCTTTTCCTCCAGCTGCAGCAGGCGCAGCCAGTGCATGGCGCGCTCCATCGCCACGCCGCGGTCGGCCATCCCGAACAGCGCGTGCCACGGCCGCTCGGCAAAGGCCTTGATGGCGACCAGCACGTTTTCCAGCACGGTCATGCGGCGGAAGAGGCGAATGTTCTGGAAGGTGCGGCCCACGCCGAGATGGCCGATGCGGTTCATCGACAGCTCGGTGATGTCGGTATCGCCCAGCAGGATGCGGCCCTCGCCGGCGCGGTAGAAGCCGGTGATGGTGTTGATCAGCGCCGTCTTCCCGGCGCCGTTGGGTCCGATCACGCCCAGGATCTCGCCGGCGCGCACCTCGAGGTCGATGCCGTCCAGCGCCCGCACGCCGCCGAAGTGCTTCTTCAGCCCGCGCACGGTGAGCACGGCGCCCGAGGGGGAGGCAGGCATCAGCATCGCCTTCTCACCGCGCGATGCGAACGCGCGCGCGTTCGGTGATGGTGCGGAAGGCCAGCAGCCCCTGCGGCCGGAACAGCAGCATGACCAGGATGGCGGCGCCGAACACGGTGGGACGCCAGTCGGCCAGCACGCGGAAGTACTCGGGCAGCAGCGTCATGACCGTGGCGCCCAGCAGCGGGCCCCACAGGTTGTTGACACCGCCCAGCACCACGTACAGCACCACGTAGATGGACAGCAGCACGTCGAAGTTCTCGGGCCGCACGAAGTTCATGTAGTGCCCGTAGATGGCGCCGGCGACCGCCGCGATCGCCGCGCCGGCGGCGAAGCCGATCACGCGCACCGTGGTGACCGGGATGCCCAGCGATGCGGCGACCCGGTCGTCCTCGCGCACCGCATCGCACATGCGCTGCAGCGGGCTGCGCGACAACCACATCAGCCCGGCGCCGACCAGGGCCACGGCACCGCCCACGTACCAGAGGTTGGAGCCCTTCATGCCGCCGAAGCCGGAGACGCCGCCCACGTACTTGAAGTTCTCGATCAGCACGCGCACGCAGAAGGTGATGCCGATGGTGACCAGGATCAGGTAGATCCCGCGCAGGCGCAGCGCCGGGTAGGCGACCACGGCGGCCACCAGTGCGACGCCGGCGGCGGCGAGCAGGCAGGCGGGCAGCAGGTGGAAGCCGAACTTCACGGTCAGCACGCCGGAAGCGTAGCAGCCGAGGGCCATGAAAGCCCCCTGGGCAAACGACAGGCTGCCGGTGAGCAGCACCGTGTAGACGCTCCACGCCAGCAGGATGTTCACGCCCGTGAAGAAGAGGTAGTCGCCGATCATGCGCGCTGCTCCCGTGCATGCAGGCCACCGCCGAACAGGCCTCCGGGCCGGAACATCAGCACGGCGATCATCGCCACCCACACCGTGATCTCCACCAGCCGTCCCAGGCCGGCCTGGAACATCAAGGCCTCAAGCACGCCGATGAGCAAGCCGCCCACCAGCGCGCCGCGCAGGTCGCCGAGGCCGCCGATCGCCATGATCGCCAGCGCCTTCAGGCCGAAGGTCAGGCCGATGTCGGAACTGGCTGCACCGCTGCGCAGCGCCAGCAGCAGGCCCGCCTCGGCCGCCAGTGCCGACGAGATGAAGAACACCGCCTGCGTCACCCGCTTCACGTCGATGCCCAGCAGCGAAGCCGACTGGCTCGACTCCGCGACCGCGCGGATCTGCCGGCCGATGCGCGCCTTGTCCAGCAGCAGGTGCAGGCCCGCCATCAGGAGCAGGGCCACGCCGAGGATCAGGAACTGCAGGTTGGTGAAGCGCACGTCCCCGATCGAAAAGCCCTGCGCCAGCCACCCGGGCGGCACCTGCATGGTCACCGGCTCGGTGCCCCAGACCTTGTGCACCAGGTCCGTCATGACCAGCCCGACCGCCAGGGAAGCCAGGGCCGCGGTGGTCTTGGCATCCGCAGTCTGGAAGCGGCGGAACGCGAGGAACTCCGTCAGCACGCCCAGCACGCCGCCGGCGATGAAGGCTGCCGGGAACACCCACGCGAAGGGCACGCCCGTGAGCGCCAGCAGGCCGACGAAGCCGCCGAACATCAGCACCTCGGGGTGCGCGAAGTTCAGCTTGTCGAGGACGCCGATCACCAGCGAGAAGCCGATGGCCACCAGCGCATACATCGCGCCGCTGACGATGCCGTTGACGAGTTGGCCGGCGAGCATGCCGCTGGGCCTCAGGCCGCCACGGGGCGGGTTTCGGCGCTGAGCGCCTGCACCGCGGGCAGCACCTTCGCCGCGAACAGTTCCATGCTGCGTTTCGTGAGCTCGGGCGAGAGCGTGCCGAAATGCATCATCGTGAGCAGGTTGCCAAAGCACATGGTCTTCCAGTAGTCGGTGATCTTCTCGCGCACGGTATCGGGGCTGCCGCAGATGATCATGCCGTTGTCGATCGCGAAGTCGATCGTCATGTCCTGCGTCAGCGCCGCCTTGGCCGCCATCATGCCCTTGAGCGAGTTGCGCGAACTGTAGCCGGGGGGCAGCAGCATCTCGAAAGGCATCTTCAGCAGCCGGTTGCGGAACAGCTCGAACGGTTCCTTGGCTTCGCGCCTGGCCTGTTCATCGCTGTCGGCGACGTACACCGGCACCGCCCACCCGAGCTGGCTGTCCTCCGCTTCGTAGCCGAAGCCGGCGGCCGTGTCGCGGTAGGACTTCAGGTAGCGCTCCACCACCTTCACCGGGCTGAAGGTCTGCAGGTAGGTGTAGCGGTGCTCGGGCGCGGCCGCCCAGTCGATCGTTTCCTTGCTGCCCTGCGAAGGCACCCAGATCGGCGGATGCGGCTGCTGCACGGGCTTGGGCCACAGGTTCACGTACTCCACGTTGTAGTGCTTGCCGGTGAAGGCGAACGGGCCCGGCTTCGTCCAGGCCTGCACGATGAGGTCGTGCGCTTCATGGAAGCGGTCGTGCGAGATCGTCGGGTTCAGCCCGAACGTGTGGTACTCGGCGCCGATGCCGCGCACGAAGCCGCTGATCAGGCGCCCGCCCGAGATCACGTCGATCATCGCGTGCTCCTCGGCGATGGTCATCGGGTGCGAGCGCAGCGGCAGCGCATTGCCCAGGATCGCGATCTTCACGCGCTTGGTCTGGCGCGCCAGGATCGATGCGATCACGGTGGGCGAGGGCATCAGCCCGTACGCCGTCTGGTGGTGCTCGTTCACCGCCACGCCGTCGAAGCCCAGGGGCTCGGCCGAGATCAGTTCGTCGATGTAGCGGTTGTAGAGCGCGGTGCCCTTGGCCGGGTCGAAGAACTTGTTGGGCAGGTTCACCCAGACCGTCTCGTACGACTTGGTGGCCTCGAAGTCGAGGTCCGAATACGACATCAGGTGGAAGAGGATGACTTTCATTTCGCTGCTCCCTGCAGGAATTCGATGGCACTCTGGACGAACTTCTCCGGCTGCTCGGTCTGCGGCAGGTGCCCGCAGTTCGGGAACAACTGCAGCTGCGCCTGCGGAATGAGCTTCTTGAAGGCGTGCGCGTAGGCGACCGGGATCACCTGGTCCTGCTCGCCCCAGGCGAGTTGCACCGGCATCTTCAGGCGATGCAGCCACTTGGCGAGCATCGGGTTGTGCAGCCGCGGCTCCCAGGCGAGCTTGGCCACCGTGTGCTTGTTCTTCAGGCCGGTGTCGATGTCCGGCGGATTCGCCAGCGCGAATTCGACCCTCTTCGGATCGACGAACAGCTTGCGCGCGGCCGTCTCGGCGGACCACAGGAAGATGTCGCCGGGCTGCGCCTCGGGAATGCGGATGCCGGCGGGGCCGACCAGCACCAGCGCCTCGAAGCGCCTGGGCTCGCGAATCGCCATTTCCATGGCGAGCCAGCCGCCGATGGAGCTGCCGATCACCGCCACCTTCTCGAGCTTCAGCTGGTCGAGCACGTCGAGGTAGAAGTACGCGAGGTCCTGCACGTTGTCCAGCCACTCCGGTTCGTCCGACTGGCCGAAGCCCGGATGCTCCGGGACCATCACGTCGAACTTCTCCGCCAGCTTCTCCATGAAAGGCTGGATCGCGGCCGCGCCGTTGGCGCCGTGCAGGTACAGCAGCGGGGGGCCCTTGCCGCCGCGACGGAAGCGGATGTTGCAGCCGTCGACCGTCATCGTTGATTCAGTGAACACGTTGTCTCCTCGGTGTGGGTGCTAGCCCTAGAATGCAGCTTCCTGACCGCCTTGCCAATGGATCCGAACGACCTGCGTCCCGACAGCCCGATCGAGCAGTTTCCGGGGCACCTCATTCGTCGGTTGCAGCAGATCCTGCTGGCCCGGTACGCAGCGGAAACCGAGCCCTTCAACCTCACGCCGCTGCAATGGGCGACGCTGCGCGCCGCGCAGGGCAAGCCCGGCCTCGACCAGAGCACGCTCGCGCGCGACATCGCGCTGGACACGTCCACCGTCGCCGGCGTGGTCGATCGGCTGGAAGGCCGCGGCCTGATCACGCGCAAGCCTTCGCCGCAGGACCGGCGCCTGCGCACCCTGTACATCACGGACGAAGGCACCGCGCTGCTGGCGCAGGTGAGCCCCGTGCTCGTGGGCGTGCAGCGGTGGTTGATGGAGCCGCTGACCCCGCAGGAGCGCGAACAGTTCTGGAACGCCCTCAACAAGCTGGTCGACCGGCCTGCACCGGGCGACGACGGCAGCCACTGAGATCGGCATGAGCGCCATGCGTCAGGCGGCGCAGGGCTCGCAGGCGCGCGCCTTCATCAGCGCGAACTCGGCGACCTGGCGGCCCACCGTCTCGAGCTGGAAGCGCGCGGCTGCATCGATGCAGCGGCCCTGCTCGTCGAACAGCGCCTGCGAGGTGTTGAGCGCCGCCGCCATGGGCGTCGGCCAGCCGCGCAGCGCGTGGGCGATGCCGCGCAGCGCGGACACGACCTGGTTGGCGCCTTGCCAGCCGGCGCCGCAGCCGATCACGCCGACGGCGCAGCCATCGAGGTAGACGCGGCTGTCCTTGCTCAGGTCCTCGGTGTAGTCCAGCGCGTTCTTGATCAGGCCCGACACGCTGCCGTGGTACGAGGGCGAGGCGATGATCACGCCGTCGCAGCGACGAAACAGGTCGACCAGCGTGCGCGATGCCTCGCATCGGGAGGGCAGGTGCGGTGCGTACATCGGCAGCTCGAGCCCGCTGCCGGTGACCATCGCCACCTCGCTGCCGCAGGCTTCGGCCGCCAGCAGGCTGATGCGCAAGGCCTTCTCGGACGAGGAGTTGCTGCGCGCGGCGCCGCCGATTCCCAGGATCAGGGGTTTGCGATCCAGCTCCATAGATCTCCTTCGAACGGCAAGCAATCGGGCACGCAGGAGATCGAACTCGTCCGTATTCTGATCTTCAGTATGCGTACGAAAAGTATGGGCCCGCGGCCTGACCCAGGGAATATCGTTTTCCCTGAAGGAGACTTCGGAGGAGGTTGGTCCCCGTAGGCCGGCGGTGAGCCGCGCGAACCCCGGTGATGGTGTGGCGTTCGCCCGCGTCGGGGTTCCTGGCGTCACCCCGACCTACGAGCTCCCACGGGGAGAGGGAGCTAGAGACCGAGCATCAGCTTGAGGTTCTGCACCGCGGCGCCGCTGGCGCCCTTGCCCAGGTTGTCCAGGCGCGCGATCAGGACCGCATGCGCGTGGTCCATGTTGCGGTAGACGCGCAGCTCCATCTTGTTGGTGTCGTTCAGCGCGGTCGGCTCCAGCTTGCCGTCTTCGCTGGGCTCCTCCACCGTCACCCACTCGCTGCCCTCGTAGTGGCGGCGCAGCACCTGCTCCAGGTCGCCGGGCGTCGGCTTGCCGGGCAGCGTGTCCAGGTGCAGCGGCAGCTGCACCAGCATGCCCTGACGGAAGTTGCCCACCGAAGGCACGAAGATCGGCCGGCGGGTCATGCCCGTGTACTTCAGGATCTCCGGCAGGTGCTTGTGCTTGAGCCCCAGTGCGTACAGCTCGTAGGCGGGCGCCTGCCCGGATTCGTAGGCCTCGATCATCGAACGCCCGCCGCCCGAGTAGCCGCTCACCGAGGGCAGCGCCACCGGGTAGTCGCGCGGCAGCACGCCCGCGTCGACCAGGGGACGCAGCAGCGCGATGGCGCCAGTGGCATAGCAGCCGGGGTTGCTCACGCGATCCGCGCGGGCGACCGCCTCGCGCTGGCCCTTGGACAGCTCGGGAAAACCGAACACCCAACCCTCCGCGGTGCGGTGCGCCGTGGACGCATCGATGATGCGCGGCTTGCGGCCGCCGGCTTGGCCGATCTCCTCGATCATCGCCGCCGACTCGCGGGCCGCATCGTCGTGCAGGCAGAAGATGACCAGGTCCACGCCGGCCATCAGCTCGCGCTTGGCCGCCGGGTCCTTGCGTCGCTCGGGAGCGATGCTCACCAGCTGCACCTGCGGCATCTGCTGCAGGCGCTCGCGAATCAGCAGCCCCGTGGTGCCTGCCTCGCCATCGATGAAGACCTTGGCCATCTCTTCTTTTCCTATAGGAACTGCTTATGGATACTGTAAGTGCCAGCCCGGAATTGGTGCATTGCACCATGATAAAGTCGAATCTCGTCGCCTGCTGACTCCCGCCTCCCCTTTTCACCCCGCGCCCCGCCGGCGACTCCCCTTTCCATTCCCCGAGAGACACCCTCATGAAGATCCACGAGTATCAAGGCAAGGAGATCTTGCGCAACTTCGGCGTGCCCGTGCCGCGCGGCATCCCGGCGTTCACGGTGCAGGAAGCCGTGGAAGCGGCGCAGAAGCTCGGTGGCCCGGTCTGGGTGGTGAAGGCGCAGATCCACGCGGGCGGCCGCGGCAAGGGCGGCGGCGTGAAGGTGGCCAAGTCGGTGGATGACGTCAAGCGCCTGGCCGGCGAGATCCTGGGCATGCAGCTCAAGACGCACCAGACCGGCCCCGAAGGCCAGAAGGTGCGCCGCCTGTACATCGAGGACGGCGCGGACATCAAGCAGGAGTACTACCTGTCGCTGGTGACCGACCGCGCGACGCAGCACGTGGCCTTCATCGCCTCCAGCGAAGGCGGCATGGACATCGAGGAAGTGGCGCACGCCACGCCCGAGAAGATCGTGAAGGTGTTCGTCGACCCGCTCGCGGGCTTCACCGATACGCAGGCGCAGGAACTCGCCAAGGGCGTCAACCTGCCCGCCGATTCGCTGGCGCAGTTCACCGACGTCTGCAGGAAGCTCTACAAGTGCTACATGGACACCGATGCGTCGCTGGTGGAGATCAACCCGCTGAACCGCGACTCCAAGGGCAACATCATCGCCCTGGACGCGAAGTTCAACTTCGACAGCAACGCGCTGTTCCGCCACCCGGAGATCGTGGCGCTGCGTGACCTGGACGAGGAAGACGCGGCGGAGATCGAGGCTTCCAAGTTCGACCTGGCCTACATCTCGCTGGACGGCAACATCGGCTGCCTCGTGAACGGCGCCGGCCTGGCCATGGCGACCATGGACACCATCAAGCTGTTCGGCGCCGAGCCGGCCAACTTCCTGGACGTCGGCGGCGGCGCGACGCCGGAGAAGGTGACCGAGGCCTTCAAGATCATGCTGAAGAACAGGAAGGTCGAGGCGATCCTCGTCAACATCTTCGGCGGCATCATGAAGTGCGACACCATCGCCACCGGCGTCATCACGGCCTGCAAGGCGGTGAACCTGAGCGTCCCGCTCGTCGTGCGCATGAAGGGCACCAACGAGGAACTGGGCAAGAAGATGCTCGCCGAAAGCGGCCTGCCCATCATCAGCGCGGACACCATGGCGGAAGCCGCGCAAAAAGTCGTCGCCGCTGTCAAGAAGGCCTGAGGAACAAGCATGTCGATCTACATCAACAAGGACACCAAGGTCATCACCCAGGGCATCACGGGCAAGACCGGCCAGTTCCACACCGAGAAGTGCCAGGAGTACGCGAACGGCAAGAACTGCTTCGTGGCCGGCGTGAACCCGAAGAAGGCGGGCGAGAAGATCTTCGACATCCCCATCTTCGCCTCGGTCGCCGAGGCGAAGCAGCAGACGGGTGCCACGGTCTCCGTGATCTACGTGCCGCCGGCGGGCGCCGCCGCGGCGATCTGGGAAGCGGTCGAAGCCGACCTGGACCTGGCGATCTGCATCACCGAAGGCATCCCGGTGCGCGACATGCTCGAATTGCGCAACAAGATGAAGGCCAAGGAAGCCAAGGGCGGCAAGAAGACGCTGCTGCTTGGCCCCAACTGCCCGGGCCTGATCACGCCCGACGAGATCAAGATCGGCATCATGCCGGGCCACATCCACAAGAAGGGCCGCGTGGGCGTCGTCTCGCGCTCCGGCACGCTGACCTATGAAGCCGTGGCGCAGCTCACCGAGCTGGGCATCGGCCAGTCGTCGGCCGTGGGCATCGGCGGCGACCCCATCAACGGCCTGAAGCACATCGACGTCATGCGGCTCTTCAACGACGATCCCGACACCGACGCCGTGATCATGATCGGCGAGATCGGCGGCCCGGACGAGGCCGACGCCGCGCGCTGGTGCAAGGCCAACATGAAGAAGCCGATCGTCGGCTTCATCGCCGGCGTCACGGCGCCTCCCGGCAAGCGCATGGGCCATGCCGGCGCACTGATCTCCGGCGGCGCCGACACGGCGGACGCCAAGCTGGCCATCATGGAGGAGTGCGGCTTCAAGGTCACGCGCAATCCGTCCGAGATGGGCAAGCTGCTCAAGGCCCTGCTGTAGGGACTGCGGTTTCCCACAACCGCGAGCCGATTGTCATCGCCGACAATCGGCTCTTTCGCGCCAAGAAGAACGAGGACGACAAGCCATGGATTTCCTGCAGTTCCTGACCCCCGCCTTCTGGGTGGCTGTCGGACAGATCATCCTGATCGACATCCTGCTCGGCGGCGACAACGCGGTCGTGATCGCGCTCGCCTGCCGCGGCCTGCCGCCCAAGCAGCGCAGGATGGGCATCATCTACGGCACCGCCGGCGCCATCCTGCTGCGCGTGATCCTCATCGCGTTCGCCCTGGCGCTGCTGGCCGTGCCGTACCTGAAGGCGGTGGGCGCGGTCCTGCTGATCTGGATCGGCGTGAAGCTGCTGATGCCGCAGGACGAGGAAGACCACGGCAACATCCAGTCGAGCGACAAGCTCTGGAGCGCGGTCAAGACCGTGATCGTCGCCGACCTGGTCATGAGCGTCGACAACGTGCTGGCGATCGCCGGCGCCGCCGAGAGCGCCGGCCAGCACCAGCTCCCGCTGGTGATCTTCGGCCTGCTGGTCTCGATCCCGATCATCGTCGCCGGCAGCCAGATCGTGCTGAAGCTGATGGACCGCTTCCCGATCATCATCACGCTCGGCGGCATGCTGCTCGGGTGGATCGCGGGCCAGATGCTGTACACCGACCCGGGCCTCAAGCCCTATCTCCCCGCCTCCAAGGCCTGGGAGTACGGCGCCGCCATCGGCGGTGCGCTGCTGGTGCTCGCGATCGGCAAGTTCGGCCAGATGCGCGCGGCGCGCACCGAGGCTTCCTGACGGCAGGGCGCCGGCTGCAACAAAAAGTACAGGGGACGCGCGAAAGTCCCTTGTCCATTGCAGGGCGCTCTGCTACCTTCGACTGAAGAGTCCGGCTGCCCAACCCTCGCGGCGGCCGGGGGAACTCTGGCTGTGTCTTTGCACAGTTGTTCGGCCGGCAGTCTTCGCCGGACAAGGGGCAGGAAGTGAGCACATCGTCATCTGCAAGGCGCGGCAAGTTCTGGCGCAGCGACTGGTTCGTGGGCGTCCTCGTGGTGATCGCCGTCCTCGTGCTGCACCAGGCGAGCGACTTCATCGGCACGCTGGAGCGGCGCTTCTACGACTACGCGAGCACCGCCACCGCGCGCCAGCCCTCCGAACGCATCGCGATCATCGCGATCGATGACACCAGCATCGGCAACATCGGGCGCTGGCCGTGGCCGCGCGACGTCCACGCCGAACTGATCGACAAGCTCGCGGCCGCCAAGGCCAAGACCATCGTGCAGATGGTCGGCTTCCCCGAGCCGCAGACCGACCGCGGCCTGGCCTACATCCGCAAGATCAAGGAATCGCTCGGCGCCAACGCGCCCGAGGACGCGCAGAAGGTGATCGCGGAGGCCGAGCAGGCCCTGGATACCGACGCCAAGCTCGCCGCCAGCATCGGCCGCGCCGGCAACGTGCTGCTGCCCTCCTTCTTCTCGCTCGGCGAGCCGCAGGGCAAGCCGGACAAGCCGCTGTCCGTGGCGGCGCTCAAGAGCACGATCGACGAGAACCAGGCGTTCTCCATCCCCAGCATCAGCACGCAGCAGCCGATCGACTCGTTCGCCAACGTCGCCGCGGGCATCGGCCACGTCAACCTGACCAACGACGTCGACGGCGCCGTGCGCACCAACCCGCTGCTGGTCAACTACTACGGCAAGGCCGTGCCCTCGCTGGCGCTGCTGGCCGCGGCCAAAAGCCTGAACCTCACCACCGCCGACATCAAGCTCCATGCCGGCGAATCGGTCCAGATCGGCAAGCTGCGGGTGAAGACGGACGATGCCGCGCGCCTGCTGCCGCAGTTCTACAAGCCCAAGGCCGACGGCAAGTCGCCCTTCCCCATCGACTCCTTCTACGACGTGCTCTCCGGCAAGATCCCGGCGGCCAAGTACGCGGACAAGATCGTGCTGATCGGACCGACCGCCACCGGCGTCGGCGTGCAGTCGCCGGTGCCCGGCTACCCCGCGGTCACGCCCGTCGAGATGATGGCGCACGTGACCTCCAGCATCCTGGGCGAGCACTTCATCGTGCAGCCGATGTGGGGCATCTGGGCCGGCCTGGGCGTGCTGCTGCTGGTGGCCGGGTACCTGATCGCCGTGCTGCCGAAACTGTCCGCCGGCATGGGGGGCGCGATCACCGCGGGGCTGTTCATCGCGCTGCTCGGCGCCGAATTCGGCCTGCTCTCCGGCGGCTCCACCTGGATCCAGCTGGTGTTTCCCGCCACGATGCTGCTGATCGGGCACATCGCCCTGACCACCAAGCGCTTCCTGGTCACCGAGGCCGGCAAGGTGAAGGCCGACGAGGAGTCGGCGGAGACCAACCGCATGATGGGCCTGGCGCTGCAAGGCCAGGGCCAGCTGGACATGGCGTTCGACCGCTTCCAGCGCGTGCCCATGAGCGACGAGCTCATGGCCAACATGTACAACCTGGCGCTGGACTTCGAGCGCAAGCGCCAGTTCAACAAGGCGCAGGCGGTGTACGAGCACATGGCGCGCTACAACGCCAAGTACAAGGACCTGGAGTCCAAGCTCAATCGCGCCAAGAACCTGTCGGAGACCGTCATCCTCGGCGGCGGCGGCAGCCATCCCGGCGGCACCATGCTGCTCGATGGCGGCGCGGTCGAAAAGCCGATGCTGGGGCGCTACCAGGTGGAGAAGGAACTGGGCAAGGGTGCGATGGGCGTCGTCTACCTGGGCAAGGACCCGAAGATCGGCCGCGTGGTGGCCATCAAGACGATGGCGCTGGCGCAGGAATTCGACGGCGACGAACTAACCGACGCGCGCGAGCGCTTCTTCCGCGAGGCCGAGACGGCCGGGCGCCTGCAGCACCAGAACATCGTGACCATCTTCGACGCGGGCGAGGAACACGACCTGGCCTACATCGCCATGGAGTTCCTCAAGGGCAAGGACCTGGTGGACTTCTGCAAGGACGGCAACCTGCTGCCGGTGCCGCGCGTGCTGTCGATCGTGGCGCGCGTCGCCGAGGCGCTGGCCTATGCGCACAAGCAGAACGTGGTCCACCGCGACATCAAGCCCGCGAACATCATGTACGAACTGGAGTCGGACACCGTGAAGGTGACGGACTTCGGCATCGCGCGCATCACCGACTCCAGCAAGACCAAGACGGGGCTGGTGCTGGGCACGCCCAGCTTCATGTCGCCCGAGCAGATCGCCGGCAAGAAGGTCGACGGGCGCTCGGACCTGTATTCGCTGGGCGTGGCCCTGTACCAGATGCTCACCGGCGTGCTGCCCTTCCGCGGCGAGTCGATGGCGGAGCTGATGTACAAGATCGCCAACGAGGACGCGCCGGACATCCTGCTGGTGCGCCGCGACCTGCCCGCGCGCCTGGCGCAGGTGGTGGCCCGCTCGCTGGCCAAGAAGCAGGACCTGCGCTACCAGGACGGCGAGGAATTCGCGCGCGACCTGCGTGCCGTGATGGCCGAAATGGGCGGCCAGGCCCCGGCCGCACCGATGATCGCGCCGCCCGCTGCGACTGCCGCAGGTGCTGCCGCTGGTGCTGCAGCCGCCGATGGCGACGCCGACCGCACGGTCGTGATGCAGGCCAAGCAGACCGATCCGCTGGTCGTCAAGGAAGCGCCGGGTGGCAGCACAACGCAGCCTGCCGGCAACGCTTTGGCATCAACTGTGCCCGCTGCCGGGCAGCCCGGCTATGATGCGGCCCAGAGCGGGCTGGCTGGGCCGGCCCAGTTCGAGAAAACAACCGTGATGACCAAGTCGGGGGCTCCGGAGCGGCCCCTCGCCGGTGCAGGAGACGCCGGCCAGGAGCCTTGACCCGCGTACCATGAACTACGAGTTTTGCATCCGCACGGACCCCGGTCTTGCGCGCGAAAACAACGAGGATTCCGTCACCGTCGATGAACCGACCCGCCTGGGCATCCTGGCGGACGGGATGGGGGGCTACAACGCCGGCGAGGTGGCCAGCGGCATGGCCACCACTTTCATCAAGTCGGAACTCGGTCGGTGGCTCGCCCAGGCGGGCCGCCACGCCAATTCGCGCGAGGTGCGCCGGGCGATGGAGATCTGCGTCGACAACGCGAACCGCTCCATCTTCAACGCGGCGAACTCCAACCCCCAGTACAGCGGCATGGGCACGACCCTCGTGGTCGGCGTGTTCCAGGACGGCCGCCTGATGCTGGGACACATCGGCGACTCGCGCTGCTACCGCCTGCGCGAAGGCAAGCTCGAACAGATCACCAAGGACCACTCCCTGCTGCAGGAGCAGATGGACGCGGGCCTGATCACGCCGGAGCAGGCGGCGACTTCCACCAACAAGAACCTCGTCACGCGCGCGCTCGGCGTCGAGGACGCGGTGCTCCTGGAAGTGAACGAACACAAGGTGGAGCCCGGCGACCTGTACTTGATGTGCTCCGACGGCCTCTCGGATATGCTGGACGACGATGCCATCGGCCAGATCCTCGCCGGCGAAGTGCCGCTGGAACAGAAATCGGTGCAACTGGTCGACGCCGCCAATGCCAACGGAGGCCGCGACAACATCTCCGTGCTCCTGGCGCTGGCCAACAGCGGCTCCCGCAAGCGCGGCTTGATCTCGCGGTGGCTCGGACAATGACCCGCGGCAGGTTTTCGTGCTTTGAAGAATTGATCAACAGGAGTCGACCATGCCGAAGATGATCGTTTCGATCGACGGTGTCGTCATCAAGGAAGTGCAGCTGACGAAGGACCGCACCACCCTTGGCCGGCGGCCCTACAACGACATCGTGATCGACAACCTCGCGGTGTCGGGTGAACACGCCGTGCTGCAGCTGACCGGCAACGAGGTCTACCTCGAGGACCTGAATTCCACCAACGGCACCTACGTCAACGGGAAGGCCGTGAAGAAGCAGTTGTTGCAAAACAACGACACGGTGGAGATCGGCAAGTACAAGATCAAGTTCATCAACGAGGCGCCCGGCGCGACCTTCGAGAAGACCATGATCATCAAGCCGGGCATGGTGCCGCCGATGCCCAAGCCCGGCGCGCCCGCACCCGCCCCCGGCAGCATGGCCACCGCGGCGATGCAGGCGATTCCCCAGGGACAGATCGGCGCCAAGCAGCCCGAGCCCGCCAACGCCAGCATCAAGGTGCTGTCCGGAGCCGCCGCCGGCCGCGAGGTGCCGCTGGTGAAGGTGGTCACCACGATCGGCAAGCCGGGCGTTGCCGTGGCCGCCATCACCAAGCGCGCGCACGGTTTCGTCGTGGCGCACGTGGAAGGCTCCAACAAGCCGACCCTCAACGGCGCCGCGATCGGCCCCGAGCCGGTGGCGCTGAAGAACGGGGACATGCTGGAACTCGCCGGCACCCAGATGCAGTTCCTCCAGGCGGGCTGAAGCCCGCCCTCCGCGTCCGCGCATGGGGTCGCTCGCCCGGCACTGGCCACGGATCGCGATCACGCTGGTTCCGCTGGTCTTCGCGTTCCTGCACGCCGTGGGCGTGCTGCAGATCGGCCTGCTGCAGCGGCTCGACGACATCATCTACGACGCGCGCCTGCGCGCGACGATGCCGCGCTCGCTGGACGACCGCATCGTCATCGTCGACATCGACGAGAAGAGCCTGGCCGAGGTGGGCCGCTGGCCCTGGAGCCGCAACCGCGTGGCCGAGATGGTCGACGAGCTGTTCGACCGCCAGAAGATCGCCATCCTCGGCTTCGACGTCGTCTTCGCCGAGCCCGACCAGAGCTCCGGCCTCGCGCGCCTGCGCCAGCTCGCCGCCGGCGAGCTGAAGGACCAGCCCGGCTTCGCCGAGCGGCTGGCGCAGTTGCAGCCGGCACTGGACTACGACGCGGTCTTCGCCCGATCGCTGAAGGACCGCCCGGTGGTCCTGGGCTACTACTTCAATGCCAACGACCGCGAGGCGCGCGAGTCCGGCCTGCTGCCGCCGCCGGTGATGTCGCGCGAGGCGCTGCGCGGCCGGCCCATCGCCTTTATCCCCTGGAGCGGCTTCGGCTCCAACATCGAGCTGATCGCCAAGGCCGCCCCGGTGGCGGGCTTCTTCAACCCGATGGTGGACACGGACGGCGTGGTCCGCTCGGTCCCGCTGCTGGCGCAGTACAAGGACCACTACTACGAGTCGCTCGCCCTGGCCATGTTCCGCATGATCGTCGGACGGCCGAACGTGGAGCCGGGATTCGCGCAGGAAAGCTCCCTGGCCCGCCACTACCGGGGCCTGGACCACGTGGCGCTCAAGCTCGGGCCGCGCCGGTACGCCGTGCCCGTGGCCGAGGGGGTGACCACGCTGGTGCCCTTCCGCGGGCCGGGCGGGGTCACCGGCGGCTCGTACAAGTACGTCTCGGCGTCGGACCTGGTCAACCGCAGGCTGCCGGCGGACTCGCTCAAGGGCAAGATCGTGCTGGTGGGCACGACGGCGCCGGGCCTGCAGGACCTGCGCGTCACGCCGGTGGGCGAGGCCTACCCCGGCGTGGAGACCCATGCCAACCTGATTTCCGGGCTGCTGGACGCGCGGATGCCGGTGCGGCCGGACTGGGCGCTGGGCTTTGAGATCGTCATCCTGCTGGCGTCGGGCCTGCTGCTCGCCTTCGCGCTGCCGCTGCTGTCGGCCAGCAGCGCCGTGCTCCTGAGCGTGCTGGTGGTGGCGGTGGTCGTCGCCATCAACTTCTGGCTGTTCCTGTCGTACTCCTGGGCGCTGCCGCTCGCCTCGGCGCTGGGCATGGTCGGGACCGCCTTCGCCCTGAACATGAGCTACGGCTATTTCGTCGAAAGCCGCAGCAAGCGCGAGCTCGCCAACCTGTTCGGGACGTACGTGCCGCCGGAGCTGGTGGACGAGATGGTGAAGGATCCCGACAGCTACAGCATGAAGGCGACGAACAAGGAGCTGACCGTCATGTTCTGCGACATGCGCGGCTTCACCAACCTGTCGGAGCGGATGGAGCCGACGCAGTTGCAGGCCCTGCTGAACGACGTGTTCAGCCGCCTGACGGACATCATCCGCACCCACCGCGGCACCATCGACAAGTACATGGGCGACTGCGTCATGGCCTTCTGGGGCGCGCCGGTGGACATGCCCAATCACGCGGAACTGGCGGTGAAGGCGGCGATGGACATGTCCCGGGCGGTCCATGCGATCAACGAGGAGCACAAGGCCAAGGGCATCCCCCCCATCGGCGTGGGGATCGGCCTGAACACGGGCACGATGTGCGTGGGCGACATGGGCTCGGACATCCGCCGCAGCTACACGGTGATCGGCGACGCGGTCAACCTGGGCTCCCGCCTGGAAGGCCTGTCCAAGGTTTACGGGGTCGACACCGTGGTGAGCGAGAGCACCCGCAAGCAGGCGCCCGAATTCGCCTGGCAGGAGCTCGATCGGGTCCGGGTGAAGGGCAAGGAGCAGGCGGTCGGCATCTTTTTCCCCATTGCGCCGGCGGCCGGGGCGGGCAAGGACCTGCTCGAGGAGCTGCGGACCTGGGCGGCCTTCCTCAAGGCCTACCGGGCGCAGGACTGGGACCAGTGCGACCTGCAGCTCCTGAACCTGCAACGGCTGGGCGCCAAAAAATACCTTTACGACCTGTACTCCGAACGTGTAGCCTCGATGAGGTTGCTGCCATTCGACCCGACATGGGACGGCGCAACCAATTTCGAGACGAAATAAAGAGGCGCAGATGCGGGTGCGGGTGCTGGGTTGTTCCGGCGCGATTGCGAAGGACTGCCGGACCACGTCCTTCCTCATCGACGGCGACGTGCTGGTGGATGCCGGCACCGGCGTTGGCGACCTCACGCTCGACGAAATGCGTGGCATCCGCCATGTCCTGCTCACGCACTCCCACCTGGACCACATCGCGGCGCTGCCGCTGATGGTCGATTCCGTGGCGGCCACCCTGCAGGAGCCAATCCAGGTCCACGCGCTGCCCGGGACGGTCGCCGCGCTGAAGACGCACATCTTCAACAACACGATCTGGCCGGACTTCAGCCGCATCCCCTCGCCGGAACACCCCTTCGTCGCCTTCAACGAGATCCAGGTGGGCCAGACGCTCGAACTGCGCGGCAAGTACTTCGAGGTGCTGCCCGCCGTCCACACCGTGCCGGCGTGCGGCTACGCGGTGGCCACGGGGCAGGGCTGCTGGGTGTTCACCGGCGACACCGAACGCAATCCGGCCTTCTGGCGGCGCATCAACCAGATGGACATCGCGGCGCTGGTCATCGAGACCGCCTTCAGCAACCGCGAGCAGGACCTCGCGCGGCGCAGCCTGCACCTGTCGCCGCTGGCGCTGGCCGAGGAACTCGATTGCATCGACAAGGCCAAGCGCTTCCCGATCTTCATCACGCACACGAAGCCGGCCGAGACCGAGCTGATCATGACGGAGATCCAGCGCTTCGACCAGACGCAGCCCTTCGGGCCGAACGTCACGCACGACATCCGGTGGCTGCGCGCGGGGCAGGAGTTCGAATTGTGAGCGCTGTGCTCAAGAGCTCGCGCGACAGCGAGCAGGAGTTCCTCAATTCGCAGCAGTTGCCGCCCGACAAGCGGGGCGTCACCTTCGAGGCGCTGTTCTTCCGGCAGCTGCAGGCCGTCACGACGCGCGTGCACGCCACCGAGAACATCGACGAGATCATGCTCGAGGCGTCGCAGGACATCTGCAAGCTGTTCAACGCCGACCGCCTGACGCTGTATGCCGTCAACGAGGACCGCTCCGCGATCGTCTCGAAGGTCAAGACGGGCCTGAACACCAGCCGCGACCTGAAGCTGCCCATCAGCCCGCAGAGCATCGCCGGCTACGTCGCGATGTCGCGCGAGCTGGTGAACATCGCCGACGTCTACGACGACGATGCCTTGAAGCGCATCCACCCGAGCCTGACCTTCCTGAAGGAAGTGGACAAGCGCTCGGGCTACCGCACGAAGCAGATGCTGGTGTGCCCCATCCTCGATGGCGAGGTGCTGCACGGCGTGCTGCAGATCATCAACAACAAGAGCGACATGCCCTTCGGCGAGCTGGAGACCGAAGGCGCGACGCAGTTGTGCAAGACGCTCGCCACCGCCATCCACCAGCGCGTCACCCGCGAGCAGGAAGGCGCGCGCCGCAAGGCCACCAAGTACGACGGCCTCATCGCCGCCGGCGTGCTGACGCACGACGAACTCTCGCGTGCCGTGCTGAGCGCGCGCGAGGAGGCGATCACGGTCGAACAGGTGCTGATCGACGAGTACTCGATCAAGCCGGCGCAGATCGGGCCGTCGCTGTCCAAGTTCTTCGGGGTGCCCTACGAGCCGTCGAACCCGGGCCGCCTGCGCGTGGAGACGCTGCAGGGCGCGCTGAAGCCCGAATTCGTGATGGAGCAGGGCTGGATCCCGCTGGAGGAAGGCCCGGACGGGCTGGTGGTCATGTGCCTGGACCCGGAGGCGGTGCGCAGCTCGCGCATCGTGCCACAGGTGTTCCCGCGCATCTCCAGGTTCGCCTGGCGCGTGACGACGCAGGTCGACTTCAACCAGACGGTCAACCAGCTATGGGGCAACCAGCAGGACGAGCAGTCGGTCGAGGACCTGCTGGCCGACCTGTCCTCGCCCATGGAGGACGAGGGCGACGACAACGCCTCCGAATCCGCGGCGGCCGACAACGAGCTGGTCAAGTTCGTCAACAAGATCATCATCGACGCGTACCACCAGCGCGCCTCCGACATCCACATCGAGCCGCTGCCCGGCAAGCTGAAGACCGGCATCCGCTTCCGCATCGACGGCACGCTGATGCCGTACGTCGAGGTGCCCGCGCACTTCCGCCAGGCGCTGGTGACGCGCCTGAAGATCATGTGCGACCTCGACATCTCCGAGAAGCGCAAGCCGCAGGACGGCAAGATCAAGTTCAAGCGCTTCGGGCCGCTGGACATCGAACTGCGCGTGGCGACCATCCCCTCCGCCGGCGGCGTCGAGGACATCGTGATGCGTATCCTCGCGGCCGGTGAACCGATCCCGCTGGAGAAGCTGGGCCTCACCGACCACAACCGCGACAACCTCGAAAAGACGGTGAGCAAGCCCTATGGCCTGTTCTACGTCTGCGGACCCACGGGTTCGGGCAAGACGACCACGCTGCACTCGGTGCTGAAGTACCTGAACACGCCGGAGACCAAGATCTGGACGGCGGAGGACCCGGTCGAAATCACGCAGAAGGGGCTGCGCCAGGTCCAGGTGAACAAGAAGGCCGGCATCGATTTCGCGCTGGTCATGCGCGCCTTCCTGCGCGCCGACCCGGACATCATCATGGTGGGCGAGTCGCGCGACAAGGAAACGGTGGCGATGGGCGTGGAAGCCTCGCTCACCGGCCACCTGGTGTTCTCGACCCTGCACACGAACTCCGCGCCGGAGTCCATCACCCGCCTGCTGGACATGGGCATGGACCCGTTCAACTTCGCCGATGCGCTGCTGGGCATCCTGGCGCAGCGCCTGGCCAAGCGCCTGTGCGGCGAGTGCAAGGAGTCGTACGTGCCCTCGCACGAGGAAGTGCGCGCCTTCATCAACGAGTACGCGCTCGACCTGAAGCAGACCGACGCCTGGAAGGCCGATCCCGGCGGCGAGGCGCAAAAGCTGTTCGAGAGCTGGTCGGAGAGCTACGGGCAGGACGGCCAGCTGCGCTTCTATCGCGCGGTGGGCTGCGAGAAGTGCAACAACACCGGCTACAAGGGCCGCGTGGGCCTGCACGAACTCCTGATTGCCGAAGACAACATCAAGCGCCTGATCCAGGAACGCGCCCGCGTCGCCGAGATCTTCGTGGCGGCCGTCGCCTCGGGCATGCGCACGCTCAAGATGGACGGCATGGAAAAGATCATGATGGGCCTGACCGACCTGAAGCAGGTCCGGTCCGTCTGCATCCGCTGACCTGCCGGAACCGCCTGCCATCTCCCGAACGGGGGGAACCCACGGGGGGAAACCCTCGCAAGCCATTCGCAAGCTCGTGTATTGTTGGATACTTTTTGCATGATTTGCTAGCGTTTTCTTTCAAGTCCCAAGGAGGCACTGCCATGAACCGTCGTATCCAAGCGGGTTTCACCCTGATCGAACTGATGATCGTGGTCGCGATCATCGGCATCCTGGCGGCGGTGGCCTTGCCGGCGTACCAGGACTACACGAAGCGCGCGCGCGTTTCCGAGGTCGTGCTGGCCGCCTCCGGCATGCGCACCTGCATCACGGAGATCGTCCAGTCCGCCGGCGCCTCCAACCTCGACTCCTGCGCGTCCAGCTTCACGGCCACCCGCATGGTCCAGTCGCTCACCGTCGGTGCCAGCAGCGGTGTCGTCACCGTGACCGGCAACGCGACCAACATCGGCGAGGCGGTCACCGTCACGCTGACGCCGACGTTCACCGGCAGCCCGGCCAACGGCATCACCCGCTGGGTCTGCTCGGGCACCCCCATAAAGCTGATGCCCGGCTCCTGCCGCGGGACCTGACTGACATCTTTGTCAGCGTTGTCTGACGCAAATTGCCAGGAATGGGCCTCGCAAGGGTGAAATAGCGCGCATTAGTTCACGGTGGAAGGTTGGCACAGCGCTTGCACTACCTCCTCGCTTCTTCAACAACCACCGGAGCTATCTATGAAGCGTCAAATGCAAGCGGGTTTCACCCTGATCGAACTGATGATCGTGGTCGCGATCATCGGTATCCTGGCAGCCGTCGCCCTGCCGGCTTACCAGGACTACACCAAGCGCGCCCGCGTCTCTGAAGTCGTCCTGGCTGCCTCGGGCATGCGTACCTGCATCACCGAGATCGTCCAGTCTTCCGGCGCGTCGAACCTTGACTCCTGCGCCTCCAGCTTCACCGCCACGCGCATGGTCCAGTCGCTGACGATCGGTGCCACCAGCGGCGTCGTGACGGTCACCGGCAACGCCACCAACATCGGCGAAGCCGTCACCGTGACGCTGACCCCTGAAATGTCCGGCACCCCGGCCAACGGCATCACCCGCTGGACCTGCTCCGGCACGCCGACCAAGCTGATGCCCGGCTCCTGCCGCGGCTGATCCTCGGGATCACTGAATGCAGCAAGCGGCTCTCGGGCCGCTTGTTGCCTTTTGGGAGAGAGCCATGAAGCAGTACCCCAGCCCCGGCAGCGACCGCAAGGAGCTGACCATCCTGATGCCTTGCCTCAACGAGGAAAGGACCATCGGGACCTGCATCGCCAAGGCCATCGGCTTCCTGGAACGATGCGGGATCGACGGCGAGGTGCTGGTTGCCGACAACGGCTCGACCGACGGGTCGCGCGAACTGGCCGAAGCGGCCGGCGCGCGTGTCGTGCAGGTCCAGCAGCGCGGATATGGCTCCGCCCTCATCGGCGGCATCGCGGCGGCCAAGGGCCGCTTCGTCATCATGGGCGACGCCGACGACAGCTACGATTTTTCCCGGCTGGAGGGCTTCGTCGAGTCCCTCCGTGCCGGCGCCGACCTGGTGATGGGCAACCGCTTCCGCGGCGGCATCGCACCCGGCGCCATGCCGCCCTTGCACCGCTACGTGGGCAACCCGGTCCTGAGCCTGATCGGACGCGTGTTCTTCCGCATCAAGGTGGGTGACTTCCATTGCGGGCTGCGGGGCTTCTCGCGTGAACGCGTGCTGGCCCTGGGCCTGGCGAGTCCCGGCATGGAGTTCGCCACCGAACTCGTCGCCAAAGCGGCGATGGCCGGTTACGACGTGCGGGAAGTGCCAACCAGCCTGCAACCGGATGGCCGCGGCAGGGCTCCGCACCTGCGCACCTGGCGCGATGGCTGGCGGCACCTGATCTTCATGCTGCTGTTCACGCCGCGCTGGCTGTTCCTGTACCCCGGAATACTCGCGACGGCACTGGGCGCGGTGGGCATCGCCTGGCTCGCGCGTGGTCCGCTGGTGTTCGACCATGTCGGCCTCGACGTGCACTCCATGCTTTATTTCAGCGCGGCGTTGGTTCTTGGCACGCAGATGATCCAGTTCGCGCTGATCGCCAAGTGGATCGCCGCGCTCGCGGGTATCGTCAACGAACCTGGCTGGATCACGCAGACCAAGAAGGTGGCGCGGGTGGAACTCGGGCTGATGATCGGGCTGGCCGTCTTCGCCTCCGGCTTCGGCTGGTCCTTCGCCTTGTTCGACGAATGGCGGCGTGCCGGCTATTCGGCACTGGACCCGCAAAGCATGATGCGCGCGGTGATTCCGGCAGTCACCCTGATGATCCTCGGCGTGCAGGCCATGGCTGGCTCGCTGCTGGCCGGCGCCGTGCAACTGGCCTGGAAGGCCCTGAAGAACCGTTGATGAACGACACCGCCAGCCTCCCCGCCCCGCGCCCGTTCGCCGTGAGCCCTCGGATCGAGCTTGCAGCAGTCCTCCTGCTGGCCGCCGCGGTGTTCCTGTCGATTCCCTGGAGCATGGGCCGCGTCGGCCTCAGCTGGGACGCCCTGAACCACCACATCTACCTGGGGTGGGCCGCCGAGGGCGGGCGCTTCGACAAGGACTACCTCGCTTCCAACCTGCAGGCGACGCAGTTCCCGTACCTGTACTGGCCGGTCTACAAGCTCGCGATGGCCAATGTGAGCGGGGTGGTCGCAGGTTCCGTGCTCGCGCTGCTGCACCTGCTGGCGGTGCCGCCCGCCTGGTGGGTCGCCCGCTTGCTGCTGCCGCAGGAGGGCTTGGCCGGCGTCGGTCTTCGCGTCGCCGCCGTTGCCCTGGGCTTCATGAGCGCCGTGCCGCTCAAGACCCTGGAGGCGACCGGCAACGACCTGCTGGTCGCGATTCCCGTATTGTGGGCCGTGGCCTTCGCGCTGCACGCCACCGTGGCAACGGCTGCTCCTGCTTCCCGCCTGCGTGCGGCCGTGGTCGCCGGGCTGTTCGCCGGTGCCGCCGTCGCCTGCAAGTTCAGCAACGGCCCGCTGGTGATCCTGCTGCCCCTGGTGTTTGCATTCGCCGCCGATCCGTGGAGCATGCGCGTGCAGCTGGCCGTGCGCTGCGCGATCGCGACGCTGGTCGGCTTTGCGGTCACCTACGGCTACTGGGGGTGGCACCTCTGGCAGACGTTCGGCAACCCGATGTACCCCTTCGTCGAGAGCGTCTTCGCACCGCTGCGTGCTGCTACGGGGTGGACTCCATGATCCGGTTCGAACCCGACACCTGGCTAGAGGCCGTCCTGCGCCCCGTGGCCATGGCCGCCCCGAACGGGTGGGTGTACATCGAGATCACGGCGCCGGACTTCCGTTTCCTGCTGGTGCTGCTCTTCGCCGCGCTGCTGGGTGTCCACCTCGTGCGCAAGCGTCCGAAGGAGGGCGCGTCCGGCGCGGACCGCGCATTGCGCGCGCTCGGCCTGCTGACCGCGCTGGCCTTCGTGGTGTGGCTGGCCACCAGCGGCAACGGCCGCTACTTCATGCCTTTCCTGGTGCTGGTGGGACCGCTGTGCATCGCCCTGGCCGCGCGCCTGCCTGCCACGCCTGCGATGCGCACGTTTGCCGTGTCGCTGGCGGTGGTGGCGCAGGGCTTCGCGCTCGCGCAGAACTCCCCCTGGGCCCCGATCGACCGCTGGGAGTGGGTGGGCTGGAAGGAGGCGCCTTACTTCCACGTGGACACCGCGCCCGTGCAGGCCGACGAGAACATCACCTACGTGACGGTCTCGAACCTGTCGTTCGCGTTGGTCGCGCCGCAATTCCCCGCGTCCTCGCGATGGGTGAACCTGTCGGCCTTCGAGGGCTCGCAGAACGCGAATGCCGCCTGGCACTACAAACCCGTGGCGGCCATGTTGCGTGAGGGCGAGGGCAGGCTGCGCCTCTTCCAGCGCGCCCAGGTGAATGCCATGGACCCGGTCTCGCTGCAGCCGACTGCGCTGGCGCTGGAACACATCAACGGCTCGCTGGCATCGCATGGCCTGAAGGTTCCGGGGCCGCAGGCGTGCCGGTTGCTGCGCTCGCGCAACCTGTCGCTGCTCACCACCGTCACCAGCGACGTCGTGGGAATCCAGAAGGACGAGGTCACCGGCCGTGCCGGCTTCTGGGCATGCACGCTGGTGCGACAGCAGGGCCAGCCGCTGCGGGTGGAGCCCTCGCCGGCGCAGTTGCGCGCCGGCAAGGTCTTCGCCCGAATCGAGGCCGCCTGTCCCCGCTTCTTCCCGCCCGGGCAGGACCAGGCCCAGGGCATCGATGGCGGCACGATCGTGCGCTACTACGGTGGGACCGACACCGTCCTGATGCTCACTGCGGCCGACGAGCTGTACATGAAGTACCTGCGGGCCATGAATCCGCAGTTGCTTGGGCGCGGCGAGGAGGTGCTCAGGCCGGAGTTCCGCCTCGAATGCAACTTCCGCGGCCGTGCCGGCTTGCCGTGGGAACGCGAGATCTGAGGGTGAGGGCGATGCAGCGGCTGTTCTTCGACATCAGCTTCACGCGGACCCAGAAGGGAAGCGTCGGCATCACGCGCACGGTGCGGCGCCTGCGGCAGGAGTTCGACGCGGTGCTGCCGCCCGGCGGCAGCTGCATCCCGGTCGCCTTCCACACCACGGGCTTCCGGGCGGTGGTCGATGACGCGCAGCCGGCCGCGGCGTCCGTGCCTGCCCCGGCGCAGCCGGCGGCGGCGGACAGTTTCGCGGCCAGGTTGCTGCGTTGGGTGACCGAGAGCTTCGCCCGCCGCCTGGCTTTCGCGCTGCTCCCCCAGCCTTTGCTGTACCAGGCATGGAGGCTGCACAGCGCCTGGACCTTCGACGCCATGAGCGCGCGGTGCCCGCCCGTGCAGTTCCGCCCCGGCGACCGCCTGCTGATGTGCGACGCCGGCTGGAGTTACCAGTCCTGGCTGGCGGCGCGCGCGGCGCGCGAACAGGGCGCCTCGGTCGTGTTGATGGTCCACGACCTCATCCCGCTGCGCCACCCGGAGTACTGTGCGCCGCTGTTCACGCATGTGTTCAGGAAATGGCTGCACGCCATGGTCGCCAACGTGGACGGCATCGTCTGCAACTCGCGCGCCACCGAGTCCGACCTCCAGGCCTATGCCCAGGAGGCGGGGCTGTTGCTGCCGCCGACGTCGGCGTTCCGCCTGGGCAGCGACTTGCCGGCGCCGGCTGCTGGTGACAGCATCCGGCCCGCCGTTCGCGACTTCCTCGATGACACGGTGCCCTGCTTCGCCGCGATCGGCACGTTCGAAGAGCGCAAGAACTACGGCTGGCTGCTCGATGTGTTCGAGCAGCTCTGGGCGGCAGGCAGCCCGGTGCGCCTGCTGGTCGCCGGCCGGCCGAACGCGGATTGCCACGCCCTGCTGCAGCGGCTGAAGGAGCATCCGGAGCAAGGGCGCCGCCTGCTGGCCCTGTTCGATGCCAGCGACGCGGAAGTGGCGCAGGTCTATGCGGCTTGCCGGGCGCTGCTGTTTGCATCGCGCGCGGAAGGCTTCGGCCTGCCGCTGGTGGAAGCCAGGGTGCGGGGTTGTCCTGTCCTGGCAGGCGAGTTGCCGGCGTTCGCGGAGCTGGCGGACGCGGGCGTCTTCCTGTATCCGCAGGCCGACGTGGAAGCCCTCAAGGCGTTGGTGCTCCAGCACGCGCGACACGACCACCGCGCTTCCGTTGGCGCAATGCCGGCGTTCACCTGGCAGGACAGTGCGCGGCAGTGCCTGGCGGCCATGGAGCGCGTGCTGCAGGAGCGCCCCGTCGAGGGCGTACCCACCGGCGTGCCGACGCCGGTTCCCGCGCTCAAGTGAGTCCCATCTCCGACGAGAACAGCTTCTTGTACAGCCGGTTGCCGAACGGCAGCTTGCCCATCACCATGAGGATGGCCTGCTTGGTGAACGACACCAGGAAGACCGTCGCGTAGACCGTCGCTTGCAGCAGCGCGTTGCTGTCCCTGTATTTCCACGAACCGAAGGCGATGCCGCGCGCCATGTTCGCCGGAACCGCCAGCCACGGATAGTCGCCTTGCCAGGCCGGGCCGCCAACGGCAGCGACCATGCTCTTGGGCGAGGCCGACAGGCCGTCCGACGCTTCGCGGTAGACATGGATTTCCGGCAGGACCTTCCCACGCCCATGGAGCAGCACCTCGGCGACGAAGACGCTATCTCCGGCAAGGCAGACCGGGGGGTGGCAATCGCTGACGGACTCGCGCCGGTACAGCCCGCAGAAGATCGAGTTGTCTTCCATGAAGAAGACATAGTGCAAGGCGCGGGCGATGCCGGATCGCCACGCCGGCTGCATCACGTTGCCGCGGAAGGTGGTGACGTGGTCACCCCGGTGGTACGCCGCCACGCCGGCCACGAGCACCAGCGAAGGGTCCGCCTCGAGTTCCGCCACGCATCGCTCGATGTAGTCGGGGTCGAGGTGGTCGTCGTCCGCGTGCCAGAGGAAGTACTTGCCCGTCGCCTGTGCCCGCGCGAACTCGAAGTTCTTCGTGGCGCCCTGGTTCACCGGATGGCGGTAGTAGCGCACGCGCGCATCGGTGCGGGCGAGCTCCTCGCAGACCTGGGGCGTGTGGTCGGGGGACGCGTTGTCGGAGACGATGACCTCCAGGTTCGCGTAGCTGCAATGGAGGATCTTGTCGAGCGCACTGCGCAGCCGGTCGGCGCGCTTGTAGGTCGGCACGCAGACGCTGACCAGGGGTTGGGATGGACGGCTCATGGCTACAGGAATTTCGGTCTCTTCACCAGGAAAGCGGCCGCGCGCAGGATGCCGTGGCCCGTCGATGTGCTGGCGGCGGCAGCCAGCGTGGCCAGGACGCCGGCAGCGAGCAGGAACGCAAGCTCGCCCGAGCGCGTGAGGGGACCCAGCTGCCGGTGGGCCAGTGCCATCGGGGCGAGCACGGCCACTGCGGCCAGCGCGGGGAGCAGGTTGTCCTGCAAGTACCACTTCCACTTCTCGGCGGGGATGATCCTGCGGTGCATCGCCGAGATCGCGAAGACGGTATAGCCGGCATTCAGGCCCAACCAGATCCACGCGGCCGCCAGCGCACCGTGACGGGGAACCCAGTACAGCATGGCCGGGACGATGAGCGCCACCGCGATGACGTTCACGACGATCGCGAGCCGCGTCCAGCCGTGCGCGAGCTGGGCCGCGTAGGGCACATGCATCAACGCATTCAGCGCGGTTCCGAGCACCCACACGGACAGGATGGGGCCCGCCACGCGCGCGGTCTGCGCGTCCTGCGTCCAGAGCAGCAGGACTTCCTGCGAGAACAGGCACAGGACGAGGGTGGCCGGCAGCACCGACAGCGCGACCAGCTGGGAGAAGCGGTGGTACTCCTGCGCCAGCTGCCGCTCGTTGCCTGCGGCGACCAGTTCGCACAGGCGCGGGTACGCGGCGTTGTGCACGGGCACGACGAGCGACCCGAGAGCCGCCGCCACGGCAACCGCGAGCGAGAAGTAGCCGAAGGCGTCCAGCGGAAGCAGCTTGGCCAGGATCAACTTGTCCACCTGCATCAGCAACGTGCCCAGCACCGTGACCAGCGCGAGGCTGCTGGCGAACCGCCAGATGCCGCGCAGCGCGCCGATGCTGAAGCGCGGCGGCGCAGGCGGTGCCGGAAAGCGATCCCGCACCCGCCAGGCCAGCAGCAGGGTCTCCAGCAGGCTCACCGCGAACTGCGTGATGACGAAGGCCACCACGGTCGCCGACAGCAGTGCGAGCACGGCGACGGTGGCCACCGCGCGCAGCGTGCTGATGCCGGCGGTGAGCACGGAAAGCCAGACCTGGTGCTGCAGGCCGAGGATGGCGCTGCGATAGAGCGCGCCCATCCACTGCACGGCGACCACCAGGCCCATGAGGGCGAGTGCCTGCGACGCCGAGCCTGCGGAGAGCGTCTGCAACTGCAGCCACCCCGTTACCAGCCATCCCGAGCTGCCGGCCAGGGCCAACGCCATCAGGAGGGCGATCCCCGCGTAGACGACTTCCAGCGAGCGAAAGAGGTCATGCAGCCCCTGCAAGGACTGGCCGCCGGCGGTGAAGCGCGCGACTTCCCGGTTGAACGTCGGCGTGAGGCCCAGGTCCAGCAGGAACATCCAGGCCTGCAGCGTGACGAAGAAACTGATCAGGCCATACGACTCGATGCCGAGATAGCGCAGGTAGAACGGCAGCACCGTGAGTCCCACCACCGCAGTCCAGCCGGTGGCGACGTAGTTCGCTGCGACGTTGCGCTTGACCGAAGACATACGAGGGGGAAGATACAGCATGGGATCCCTGCCGCCTCCGGGGGCCTGCCGCTCGCGTCCCATCCGTCCGCGCCGGCGGCAACGGTGCACATTCGCACGGCCGTGCGTCGCGCCAGCGCGACAGGGCGCAGCGGTTTGGACTCGATAATCCGGTGGATACAAGAACCAACGCGAGGACGGGACGCGTGCAGGCAAAGGTGTTGAGCGCGGAACAGGTGGCGCAGTTCCTGGAGCAGGGCGTGCTGGTCGTGCGCGGCTTCTACGACGGCGACGCCGACCTGCTGCCGCTGCGCCGCGGCATCTTCGACGTGATCGGCCAGGTGATGCGCCGCCACGGCATCCCCGACGAGCGCGGCCCCTTCGAGCCGGATGCCTTCGATGCCGGCTTCAACGACCTGATCCGCCGCGAGCGCAAGCTCGGGGGCGAGGTGTACGACGCCGTCAAGCAGATTCCCGCATTCGTGCGGCTGGTGGCGCACCCCGCCCATGAAGCGCTGATGCGGCAGTTGCGCCCGGGCTCGCAACCCGGCATCGCAGCCGGTGGCTACGGCATCCGCATCGACAACCCGCAGGAAGACAAGTACCGCGCGCTCTGGCACCAGGAGTACCCGGCGCAGCTGCGCAGCCTGGACGGCCTCGTCTTCTGGTCGCCCCTGGTCCCGGTGACCCAGGCGCTCGGGCCGGTGGAGTTCTGCGTCGGCTCGCATCGCGGCGGCCCGCTGCCGGTGCGATCCGCCGATCCGGATGGGGCGGGCCGCAGCGGCGCTTATGCCCTGGTGCTGGACCGCGAGCAGGAGCACCTCGCGCGCTACGCGCACGTGGCGCCGCTCACGCAGCCGGGCGACCTCGTGGTGATCGACTTCCTGACGCTGCATGCTTCGGGCCACAACCGCGGGCAGCGTTCCCGCTGGACCATGCAATTCCGGTACTTCAATTTCGCCGAACCCACCGGCCGCGCACACGGCTGGAAGGGCTCGTTCGCGGCGGGCGTCGACTTCCGCACGGTGCACCCCGAGCTGTTCGTGCAGGAGCCCGGCGCATGAACTGCAACGTCTGCCAGGCCGCCATGGGCGCGCCGCTCCACGCGTCGGCATCGGAGCAGGGCCTGACGTCGCTGTGCGAACTGCGCGAGGCACGCACCCGCGTCTGGCTGTGCCCGCAGTGCGCGCACCTGCGTGGCGAGGAGCTGCAGGACGTGGAGCAGTACTACGAGAGCGAGTACCGCATCCTGCTGGACCAGGACGACGAGGACCAGATCTACGACACGCAGGGCGACCGCATCGTCTACCGCACCGACCACCAGGTGAGCACGCTGCTGGCCAAGCTGCAACTGCCGCAGGACGCGCGCTTCCTCGATTACGGCTGCGCCAAGGCTTCGACGCCGCAGCGCCTGCTGGCCACGCGCCCGGACCTGCAGGTGCACCTGTTCGACGTCAGCCGCATGTACCAGCAGTACTGGAACCGCTTCGTCGCGCCGCAGCGCCAGGCTGTCCACGAGACGCCAGCCGACTGGGCGGGCAGGTTCGACGTCGTCACGTCCTTCTTTTCGCTGGAGCACATCGTGCAGCCGGCGCGTACCGCCGCCCACATCGCATCGCTGCTGAAGCCGGACGGCGTCCTGTACGGCATCGTCCCCGACACCTTCGGCAACGTGGCGGATTTCGTGGTGGTCGACCACGTCAACCACTTCACGGCGCCGTCGCTGCATCGCCTGCTGGCGGACGCGGGCTTCCGCGCCATCGACATCGACAACCAGGCGCATCGGGGCGCGCTGGTGTTCCGCGCCAGCCGGGCGGGCGGGCCCACGCCGGCACCGGATGCGGCGCCCGTGAAGGCCGCGGCGCAGAAGCTGGCCCGCTACTGGGACGGCATGGGCCATCGGATCCGCGCCGCCGAGAGCGCGTCCGGCGACGCGCCCGCGGCGATCTATGGCTCCGGCTTCTATGGCGCGTTCATCGTGAGCGCCCTCGCCCAGCCCGCGCGGCTTCGGTGCGTGCTCGATCGCAGTCCGTTCCGGCATGGAAAGCGCCTCTTCGACCTGCCGATCGTCGCGCCTGAAGCCTGCGATCCGGCGGTGCGCACCCTGTACGTGGGCCTGAATCCGGCGATCGCGCGCGCCGCCATGGCGCAGATGCCCTGGGTGCAAGAGCGCGGGATCCGGCTGGTTTTCCTGGACGAGGGCGCCGCATGAATGCAGGCGCGCCCCTGTTGCGCCCCTGGCGCGACGCGGACGTGCCGGCGCTGCAGCAGTGGCGCAATGATGTTGCCCTGCAGGCGCAGCTGCTCGCGCGCGCACGGGGCAGCGACGAAGGCGCCGTGCGACGCTGGCTGGCGGAGCGTTCGGCTGGGCCGAAGTCGCTGCTGTTGGTGATTGCGGACGTGACCAGCGATGCGCCCCTGGGCTACCTGCAGATCGTCGACATCGATGCAGAGGACCGGCGCGGTGAGCTGGGCATCTGCCTCGCCCCGCAGGCGCAGGGTCGCGGCCTCGGCACCGCCGCCGTGCGGCTGGCGCTCGAGCACGCACGATCGGAAGCGGGGCTGCGCAAGATCAACCTGCGCGTGCGCTCCGACAACGCGCGGGCCATCCGCTGCTACGAGCGGCTCGGATTCGTTCGCTGCGGCGTCTGGCGCGAACACGTGTTCATCGAAGGCGGCTGGCGCGACGTGGTGCTGATGGAGATCTTCCTGTGAAGGTGGTGATCTCGCAGTCCATGTTGTTCCCCTGGGTGGGCCTGCTGGAGCAGGTGCGGCTCGCGGATGTGTTCGTCCACTACGACGATGTCCAGTTCTCCAAGGGCAGCTTCTGCAACCGGGTGCAGGTCAAGTCGGCCACCGGCGTGCGCTGGCTCACCGTGCCGACGCAGGGGCTGCGCCTGGGGCAATCGATCGAGGAGGTCCGGCTGGCGGATGCCGCGGACTGGGTGCCGCGTCACCTGCAGTTGCTGCGCGGGTCCTTCGACGGCGCTGCACATGCGGCCGACGCGTTGGAGCTCGCGCGAGCCGTCTACGCAGCCGGCGATCGCACCCTGGGCGCCCTGGCCCGCCGCTCCCTGCTGGCGCTGGTGGATTACTTCGGGCTCGCGCAGGGCCGCCGGTTCATCGACGTGCGCGATCTCGACGTGCCGGGCGCGAGCTCCGAACGCGTGCTCGAAGTCGTTCGCCGGCTGGGCGGCACCACGTATGTCACCGGCCATGGCGCTGCCGCCTACCTGGACCACGAAGCCTTCACTCGTGCAGGCGTGGCCGTCGAATACATGGACTACCGCAAGCTGCCGTATCCGCAGCTGCATGGCCCCTTCACGCCTTTCGTCACCGCGCTCGACCTCGCGGCCAACTGCGGGCCCGCGGGCGTCGACTGCATCTGCTCCCCTTCCATCCCCTGGGAAACATTCCTCCATGGATCCGCACAAAGAGTTTGAAGAAGAAGTCAGCCGCAACATCGAGGGCCTCGGCCGCGATACCGACTTGCAGGCGATGTCGCGGGTCTGGGTGCGCGAGATCGCGCCCCACAAGTACGCCTACAACTTCCGCTGGCTCGGACGTCCTGTCATCCAGTTCCCGCAAGACCTGGTGGCGATGCAGGAGATCTTCTGGCGCGTGCAGCCCGACCTGATCATCGAAACCGGCATCGCCCATGGCGGCTCGCTGATCTTCTCCGCGTCGATGCTGGAACTGATCGCGGCCTGCGGTGGGCCTCCGGACGCGCGCGTGCTGGGGGTCGACATCGACATCCGCGCCCACAACCGGGAGGCCATCGAAGCGCATCCGATGGCGCGGCGCATCGACATGATCCAGGGCTCCAGCATCGCGCCCGACGTCGTGGCGCAGGTGCGGGCAGCGGCAGCGAACCGCCAGCGCGTGCTGGTGATCCTGGACAGCAACCACACGCACGACCATGTGCTCGCCGAACTGCAGGCCTATGCACCGCTGGTCAGCGTGGGCAGCTACTGCATCGTGTTCGACACGCTGCTGGAGGACATGCCCGCAGCGTCGTTCACCGATCGCCCATGGGGCCCTGGCAACAGCCCGAAGACAGCCGTGCGCGAATTCCTGCGCACGCAAGCGGGCTTCGAAGTGGATCGCAGCATCGAGCACAAGCTGCTGATCACCGTCGCGCCCGAGGGCTACCTGCTGCGCACCGCCTAGCCGCCCGCGCGGCCGAACGCCTGGCGAACGAGCGAGACGACCCGCGCGACCTGCTGCGGCTCCAGCTCGTGGTAGCTGGGAAGGTTCAGCGCGCGCGGGTACAGCGCGTAGCTCACCTCCGTGCGCGGCGCCCCGGCGAACGGCGGCGTCATCGTGAGCGGCCAGAAGAACACGCGCCCGTCGACGTCGTTGCGGGCGAACACCTCCAGCAGCTTCTCGCGGTCGAAGCCGCTGCCCACGTCGGCCACGATGGTCGGCATCCAGTAGCCGTTCCGCGTGCCCGCCGGTTCCGGGTTCATGGCCAGCGGCAGCCCCGCCAGGGCGTCGCGGTATTGCAGGAACACCTCCCGCTTGCGTTGCACGAGCGACTCCACCCGTTCCATCTGCGCGCAGCCGATCGCCGCCTGGATGTTGGACAGCTTGTACTTGAAGCCGACCATCGCCGGCCAGAACTGGCGCGTCTCGCCGGCGGCGCGGCCATGGTTGCTCAGCGTCAGTACCTTGCGGTAGAGCGCTTCGTCGCGCGTGACGAACATGCCGCCTTCGCCCGTGGTGACCGTCTTGGTGCCATGGAACGAGAAGGCGCCGAAAGCGCCCATCGACCCGGCGCGCTGGCCGTGCCACACGGAGCCCAGTGCTTCGGCTGCATCCTCCACCACCGGGATGCCATGCTGCCGCCCGATCGCGAGCAGCGCGTCCATGTCGCACAGGTTGCCGTACAGGTGCACTGCCAGGATCGCCTTGGTCCGCGGCGTGATTGCCGCGGCCACGCGCGCCGGGTCGAGGCACCAGGTGTCCGGCCGCACGTCGACGAACACGGGACGCGCCCCAAGGTAAGTGATGGGCGCCGCGGAGGCGATCCAGTTCGTGTCCGCCAGGATCACCTCGTCGCCGGGGCCGACGTCCAGTGCCGCCAGCCCCATGTGCAGGGCGCCCGTGGCGCTGGAGGTGGCGATCGCGTAGGGGACCTCCAGGTACTCGCGGAAGGCCGCTTCGAAGCGATGGATGTACTCGTAGCACCGTGGTCCCCAGCCGTTCGCAGCGGCATCCGTGGCATAGCGGACTTCCAGCTCGCCGATCGAAGGCTTGGTGTACAGGATGCGGGACATCGTCTTCCTCAGGACAGGACCACGCGCGGCACCGCGACGGCGAAACGGCCGCCCCAATCGCGCACCACGGCTTGCTGCTGCATGACTTCGGGCGCGATGTTCCAGGGCAGGATGAGGACCACGTCGGGCCGGCGGCGTGCCAGCTCACCGGGGTGCAGGATGGGGATGTGCGTGCCGGGCGTGTACTTGCCCTGTTTGCTGCCGGCTGCGTCGCAGATGAAGGGCAGCAGGTCGGGACGCACGCCCGCGTAATTGAGCAGCGTGTTGCCCTTGGCAGCGGCGCCGTAGCCCGCCACGCGCAGGCCGTCGCGCTTGCTTTCGAGCAGGAAGCGCAGCAGCCCGTCCTTGACGGCGTCGGCCGCCGGCTGGAAAGCCGCGTAGGTCGACAGGCGCAGCAGTCCACGCTGCTCCTCTTCGGCCAGCAGGCGTTCCACCGCTTGCGTGGTCGCCAGGCCGGCGCCCGCGTGGCATGCGTACACCCGCAAACTGCCGCCGTGCGTCGGCAGTTGCTCCACGTCGTAGACCCGCAGCCCTGCGGCCGCCAGCACGCTGCGCGCGCTGTGCAGGGACAGGTACGAGAAGTGCTCGTGGTACACGGTGTCGAACTGCACCTGCTCGATCAGGCGCAGCAGGTGCGGGAACTCGATCGTCACCGTGCCATCCGGCTTGAGAGCGTTGCGCAAGCCCGCCGAGAAGTCGTTGATGTCCGGCACGTGCGCGAAGACGTTGTTGCACACGATCAGGTCGGCCTTCCGGCCCTGCTGCGCCAAGCGGCTGCCGAGCGCCGCGCCGAAGAACTCCTGCAGGATCGGAATGCCGATCGCCCGCGCGGCGTCGGCGGTGCTGGCCGTGGGCTCGATGCCCAGGCAAGGAATGCCCGCCGCCACGAAATTCTTCAGCAGGTAGCCGTCGTTCGCGGCCACCTCCAGCACCAGGCTGCCCGCACCAAGCCGCAGGCGTTCGGCGGCCATCGCCGAGAAGCGCTGCGCGTGGTCCACCCAGCTGCGCGAGACCGAGGAGAAGTAGGCGTAGTCTTCCTTGAACAGTTCGTCCGCGTGCGCGTAGTCCTCGGTCTGCACCAGCCAGCAACCCTCGCAGACGAAAAGGCGCAGCGGGTAGTAAACCTCCGGGGCGCGCAGGCCCGCTTCGCTCACGTACGCATTGGAGGGCGGTGCGTTGCCCAGGTCCAGGAACACGTGCTGCAGGCCGCGCCCGCAATGTCGGCAGTTCAAGCGTCCACTCCCTCGAAGTCGGCGGCCAGCAGCGCATGCGAGCGGTCCCGCTCCGACAGCCCCAGCACCGGCAGGGGCCAGGCGATCCCCAGCCGCGGGTCGTCGCAGCGCACGCCGCCTTCGGCTTGCGGTGCGTAGGCGGCGGTGTGCAGGTAGAGCAGTTCGCTGTCGCGCTCCAGCACCTGGAAGCCATGTGCCACGCCCTCCGGCAGCACCATCATGCGGCCGTCGCCGGCGGCGAGTTCCTCGCCGTGCCACTTCAGGAAGGTGGGGGAGCCGCGCCGCAGGTCGACCGCGACGTCCCAGACACGCCCGCGCAGGCAGCGCACGAACTTCATTTCGCCGTGCGGTGCGTGCTGGAAGTGCAGCCCGCGCACGCTGCCCGGCTCGCTCGTGTGCGAAGTGTTGATCTGCACGATGTGCCGTCCACCCAGCAGCGCGCGCAGTTCCTCCTCGCAGAAAAGCCGGGCAAAGGCACCGCGCGCGTCGCGCGCGAAAGGCCGGTGCACCAGCTGCACGCCAGGCAGAGGGGTTGGCTGGGCTTTCATGGGCGCGCCCATGCCGAGCCTGCGCGCGCCGCCGCTTCGACGAAACGCTGAAGTTGCTCCACGCTGCGCACCTGCCCGCCTTGCAGGTAGGACGCGTACCAGTGGGCGGTCGCCTCCAGCGTCTGTTCGATGTCCCAGGTGGGTGACCATCCGAGCTGCGCGCGGGCCTTGCCGCTGTCCACGTGCAGCAACGTGGCTTCGTGGCGCGATGCGTCCGCCTTCACCTGCCATGCCAGGGCTGGCCAGTGACGACGCAGCCCTTCGAGCACCGTGCCGACCGTCACATTGCCTTCGGGGTTGGGGCCGAAATTCCAGGCGCCGCAGGCCTGCTGCTGCCGCTGCAGCAGCTTCTGCCCGAGCAGGAGGTAGCCCGCCAGCGGCTCCAGCACGTGCTGCCAGGGGCGGGTCGCTTCGGGGTGGCGGATGCTCGCCGGCTCGCGGGCCTGCACGCCGCGCACGAGGTCGGGCACGAGGCGGTCCCGCGACCAGTCACCGCCGCCGACCACGTTGCCGGCGCGGGCGGTCGCGAGCAGCGGCCCGTCGCCACCGGCGAAGAAGCTGCGGCGATAACTGGCAGCGACCAGCTCGGTCGCCGCCTTGGAAGCGCTGTAGGGATCGTGTCCGCCCAGCCGGTCGTCCTCGCGATAGGCCTGGCCGGTTTCGTTGTTCTCGTAGCACTTGTCGGAGGTGACCACCACGATGGCCCGCACGCTGTCCGCCTGACGGCAGGCATCGAGCACGTGGGCCGTGCCCATCACGTTGGTGCCCCAGGTGCCGAGCGGGTCGTCGTAGGAAGGGCGCACCAGCGCCTGCGCCGCCAGGTGGAACACGACTTCGGGGCGAGCCTCGCGCACCACCGCCTGCACGCGTTCGCGTTGGCGGGTGTCCCCCAGCTCGCTGCGCAAGCGCAGGTCCAGCAGGTCCCAGTGGTTCGGCCCGGTGTCGGGCGCGAGGGCCAGTCCCGTCACCTCCGCGCCAAGTTGCCGCAGCCACAGCGCCAGCCAGCTGCCCTTGAAGCCGGTGTGCCCGGTCAGCAGGACGCGCCGGCCGGCATAGGCGCCGTCGAACATGTCAGTCCCAGACCTTCCAGGGCGCGCCGTGCTGCCAGAGCTCTTCGAGCTGGTTCTTGTCACGCAAGGTGTCCATCGCCTGCCAGAAGCCGCGGTGGTGGTAGGCCGAGAGCTGGCCCTGGGCAGCGAGCGCCTGCAGCGGCTCGCCCTCCCAGCTGCTGCCGTCCCCATCGATCTCGGCGAGCACGGAAGCTTCCAGCACGAAGAAGCCGCCGTTGATCCAGGCGCCATCCCCGGAAGGCTTCTCTTCGAAACGAATCACGCGGTCCTGCTCGCCGACGTTGAGCGCGCCGTAGCGGCCGGGAGGCTGCACCGCGGTGACGGTGGCCTTGCGCCCATGGGCACGGTGGCAGGCGATCGTTTCCGTGATGTCCACGTCGCTCAGCCCGTCCCCATACGTGAAGCAGAAGGTCTCCTTCCCCAGGTACTTCTCGACCCGCTTGAGCCGGCCGCCGGTCAGCGTCTGGTCGCCGGTGTCCACCAGCGTCACCCGCCACGGCTCGGTATGGCGCTCGTGCACTTCCATGCGGTTGTTCTGCAGGTCGAACGTGACGTCCGAGGTGTGCAGGAAGTAGTTGGCGAAGTACTCCTTGATGACGTAGCCCTTGTACCCGAGGCAGATGATGAAGTCGCGGATGCCGTGATGGGCGTAGATCTTCATCACGTGCCACAGGATCGGCATGCCGCCGATCTCGATCATCGGCTTGGGCCGCAGGTGCGACTCCTCGCTGATGCGGGTGCCCAGGCCGCCGGCCAGGATGACGGCTTTCATGCGAGGGAAGGGGAGTGGCCCATGGTCGCGCTGATTATCGGCCAGGCGCTTGCGGGCGCCGAAGCAGGATCCACGCGAGGAATCCACGAAACAACAGCTCCTGGACAAACGTCAACGTGTCGCCGACGGGCGCAACGCCAGCCCCCATAATCCGCCGCACCGACAAGGAGGACGGGACCTCGCGATGGACGCACCGCGCGTCGACTACGTGCACGAATGGCTCACGGAATGGGGCGGCTCCGAGGACGTCACGCGCGCCATGCTGGCGGCCGTCCCGGGGCAGGCGCTGCACGCCACCATCGACTTCCTCCCCGACGCGCACCGCGCCCGCCTGGGCAGCATCCCGATCCGCACCACCTTCCTGCAGAAGGCGCCTTTCGCCCGCGGCAAGTTCTGGAACTACCTCCCCCTCACACCGCTGGCGGTGGAAACGCACGACCTGCGCGATGCGCAGTTGATCGTCTCCAGCTCCCACGCCTTCGCCAAGGGCGTCCTCACCACCGCCGAACAGCTGCACGTGAGCTACGTGCATTCGCCCATGCGCTATGCCTGGGACCTGCACCACCAGTACCTGGAGGACTACAAGCTCGATCGCGGGGCCAAGGGCCTGCTGGCGCGCTACCTGTTCCACCGGCTGCGGCAGTGGGATCGCAACACCGCCCACAACGTCGACCTGTTCCTGGCCAACTCGGTGCACGTGCAGCGGCGCATCTGGCGCGCCTACCGGCGGCCCGCCAAGGTGCTGTATCCGCCGGTGGCCACGGACCGCTTCCGGTTCGAAGCGGGCAAGCAGGACCACTACGTGACGGTGTCGCGGCTGGTGTCGTACAAGCGCATCGACTTGCTGCTGCACGCCTTTCGCGCAATGCCCACGCGCAAGCTGGTGGTGATCGGCAGCGGCCCGGAAGCGGACAAGCTGCGTGCGATCTGCCCGCCGAACGTGACCCTGCTCGGCTTCCAGCCGCACGAGGTGGTGCAGCAGCACGTGGCCAGCGCGCGCGCGTTCCTGTTCGCCGCGCAGGAAGACTTCGGCATCTCGCCGGTGGAGGCGCAGGCCTGCGGCACGCCGGTGATTGCCTACGGCGTCGGTGGCGCTGCGGAGACCGTGCGGGACCTGCGCACGCAGGTCCGGCCCACGGGTCTTCTGTTCGACCGGCAGACCCCCGAGAGCCTGCGCGAGGCGGTGCAAGCCTTCGACGACGCTTCCATCGACCCGCACGACTGCCGCGCATGGGCCGAATCCTTCGGCGAGCAGCGCTTCCGGGACGAATTCCGCGCCTGCATCGCGCAGGCCTGGGAGGCCTGGTCGCGCTCCCCCGCCTCCGTGGAGCAGGCGCTGGGCTGCTCCGTCGGTGGCGCGTCGGACCCGATGCGGGGCATCGCCTGAACGCTGCGGCTGCCATGGAAGGCTCCGTGTCCCGCCACGCTGGGACGGCGTCGCTCGCGATCGGCGTGTGCCTCGCCCTGGCCTGGCTGCAGCCCTTCGCACCGGGCCCGTCGCCCAACGTGGTGCCGTGGCTTTCGAGCTGCCTGCTGGCGCTGCTCGCCTTCGCGCTGGCGCGTCCGGCCTGGCCCACGCGCCTGCAGTTGCTGCTGCTGGCAGCCGCCGTCGGCTTCGTGGTGCTGCGGCCCGCCACCGGCGCGCTCGATCGCGCCGGTTTCGCGGGCGCCGTCGTGCTGGTCGTGCTTGCCTACTCGATCGCGCGGGGCCGCGGTCCCGGCGGCGCGACACTGGTCCCGGCGATCGCCGGCGCCTGGGCCGGCGCCGCCCTCGTTTCGGCGGCGATGGCCCTGCTGCAGTATTTCGGCCTGGCCGACAGCCTGCACCCGTGGGTCTATGCCGCCAGCCCCGGCGAAGCCCTCGGCAACCTGCGCCAGCGCAACCAGTTCTCGTGCTTCACGACGATCGGCCTGGCCGCCGTGCTGTGGCTGGCCACGCGCGAGGACACGCGCTGGGTGCGCTGGATCCCGGCCGTGCTGCTGCTGGCGGTCGCCAATGCGGCCAGCACCTCGCGCACGGGGCTGCTGCAATGGGTCGCGCTGCTGCTGCTGGTGGCGCTGTGGCGCGCGCCGAATCGCCGCGGCAACCTGGCCTTGTGCGGCATCGCGCTGGCGATGTACGGATTGGCCACGCTGCTGCTGCCGTGGCTGCTGGAACTGGCGACCGGTACGTCCGCGGCCACCCTGGCCGCGCGCCTGGCGACCGACCTGGGTTGCAGCAGCCGCAAGGTGCTGTGGCGCAACGTGCTGGAGCTGATTGCCCTGCGTCCCTTTGCCGGCTGGGGCTGGGGCGAGCTCGATTACGCGCACTACGTGCACCTGTACGGCGTCGACGCGCGCTTTTGCGACATCTTGGACAACGGGCACAACCTGCCGCTGCACCTGGCTGTGGAGCTGGGCTTGCCATTTGCCGTGCTGGTGACGGCCGGCGCCGCGTGGTGGGTGCTGCGCGCGCGCCCCTGGGTCGCACCCGATGCGCAGCGGCAGCTGGCCTGGGCGGTGCTGATGGCGCTGGCCACGCACAGCCTGGTCGAATATCCGCTCTGGTACGGCCCGTTCCAGATCGCGCTGGGCCTGGCCCTCGGACTGCTGGTCGACGCCTTGCAAGGCGCGCCAGTGCGCCAGGCGCCTTCGCGCCTGCGGCATGCGTGGGTGGCGGCAGGCTTCGTGCTCGTCGCGTACACGGGGTGGGACTACGCGCGCGTGAGCCAGGTGTACGTGCCGCCGGAGCAGCGCCTCTCCTGGTGGGCCGACGACGCCCTGGAACATGCGCGCAAGAGCCGGCTGTTCGCCGGCCAGGCCCGCTTTGCCGAACTGACGATGACGCCGGTCACGCGCGAGAACGCGGACGTGGCGGATGCGCTCGGTCGCGAGGTGCTGCACTACTCTCCCGAGCCGCGCGTGGTGGAGCGCGTCATCGAGGCGGCGACGATGCAGGGTCGGCTCGACGAGGCGGTGCAGCACCTGGCCCGCTATCGCGCGGCATTTCCGCAGGACTACGAGCGCTGGCGGGCGGAGCAACGCGCCGCCCCAGGGAACCCGGCACCGCGGACCTTCTGAGGCCGCGTCACTCTTCGGCCAGGCCGCTCACGAACTGCTGCAGGCCCGCGGTGTCGAGCTTGGAGACCACGGCATCGGCGCCCAGCCTCTCGCATTGGCGCCGGACGTCCTCGGTGATGAAGCCGCTGTACACCAGCACCTTGCCGGGTGTGGGACTCTGCTTGAACTGGCGGATCACGTTGAAACCGGAACCCTCGTGCAGCAAGAGGTCGACGACCGCCAGGTCCCAGCCTGCTGCGTTCCGGCGCAGCCAGTCGATGGCGGCAGGCTCCGATGTCGCCGTGCCGACGATGGTGAAGCCCTGGTGCTCCAGGATCTTGGCCAGCGTCTCGCGGACATCCGGCGCGTCATCGGCGATGAAGACCCTGCGCATGGGCGAGCGCCTGCGCGAGTCAGTTGATGCTGGACTGGCCGGACGCGTCGGTCACGGTCGCCGGGCCAGCGGTGGCCAGCCCCGTGCCGGGGCGCATGGCGGGCACCGGCATGCCTGCGTCCAGGGGAAGCGGCTTCAGTCCCCGTGACCTGACCAGTGCTTCGTACTCCATGGGAGCCAGCACCATCGTGCCATTGCCGCACTCGTCCGTCTTGCCGTGGTCCAGCCGCACCAGGAAGAACCCCTGCAGGCCTGGATTGACGAGGACGTTGCGGACGACCCAATGTTCGCCGTTGTCGTCGAAGAAGCGGGCGCCCGTCGGCGGCGGAGAGACAGAAATCTGTTGCACTGGAGCTTGTGACCGTGAACGCACATTAGATGCGAATCGGTCGGATCCGAGGGTCAGCACGGGCCGACCAGGAGGTAAGACACGTCCTACAAGGAGGAACGTGCTGGCGCCTGGTTGCCCGCCACGTAGCTCCCCGACTTCCCCCCGTGCTTCTCCACCAGGGCGACCTCGCGGATCGTCATGCCGCGATCGACTGCCTTGCACATGTCATAGATCGTGAGCAGCGCGATGTTGACTGCCGTCAGCGCTTCCATCTCGACGCCGGTCGGGCCGACGGTCTCCACCGTTGCCGTGCAAACCACGGCCGACCGCCCGCCCGTGCCGGCATCCATCTCGAACTCGACCGCGACGCGCGTCAACGCCAGTGGATGGCACAGCGGAATCAGGTCGCTGGTCTTCTTGGCGCCCTGGATGCCGGCGATGCGGGCAATGCCCAGCACGTCGCCCTTCTTTGCGGTCCCTTCATGGATGATGGCGAAGGTGTCCGCTAACATTTCGATCCGCCCGCGTGCAATGGCCACGCGGTGCGTCGCCGGCTTCGCCGCCACGTCTACCATGTGCGCCTGCCCCTGCGCATCGAAATGGGTGAGTCCGCTCATGTATCCGCCTTCTGCAACGATGGACCATCATACGGCGCCCTCCCGCGTGCGCAGCGCATGCCCATGAGCGTGCCGCGCAGGCGCGCACGCGCCCTGGCCGCCGCCCTGGCCGTGAGCCTGGCGGCGCTGGTGCCGGCGCGCGCGCAGCTGCCGACATTGGGGGACACGAGCGACATGACCAGTGCCGCCGAGCGGCGCCTCGGGGAGAAGATCGCGCGCGAGCTGTACCGCGACCCGGACTACATCGACGATCCGGTGCTGGTCGAATACGTGCAGGACCTCTGGCAGGCGCTGCTGGCTGGTGCGCGTGCGCGCGGCGAACTCACGAGCGAGCTGGACGAGCGCTTCGCCTGGCAGGTGCTGCTGGGCAAGGACCGTTCCATCAATGCGTTCGCGCTGCCCGGCGGATGGCTCGGGCTGCACCTGGG